>DATEZY010000101.1:0-10070 GCA_035255085.1 Azospira sp.
TGAATGTCGACGTTGTTGAAGGCGGGATTCTACGCGGATTGGCCTCTTCCGGCAGCAGGAGTTGCGCTGCTGCGAGCCTTTATTTGCGCTGCCGGGGCCGGCGATTTCGGGCTCACGCCCGGCGCGCGAGCCGGGCTTCCAGCACCGGGGGCAACAGGGTCGCCAGTTCCGCCGCCGGCAGGGGCCGAGCGCCCAGGAAACCCTGCATCTTGGCGCAGCCCTGGGCCGCCAGGAAGTCGCGCTGGGCCTCCGTCTCCACCCCTTCGGCCACCGTGTCCAGGCCCAGGTGGCGGGCGATGCCGATGATGGCGGCGGTGATGGCCGCATCTTCCGCATCGTCCGGCAGGTCCTGGACGAAGGAGCGGTCGATCTTGAGCTTGTCCAGGGCAAAGCGCTTCAGGTAGGAGAGGCTGGAATAGCCGGTGCCGAAGTCGTCCAGGGCCAGGCGGATGCCCATGGCCTTGAACTGGCCAAGGATGGCGGTGTTGTGGGCCACGTCCGCCATCAGCATGCTTTCCGTCAGCTCCAGCTCCAGCCATTGGGACTCCAGGCCCGAGTCCGCCAGGGCGTCCTGCACAATTTGCACCAGTTTGGCATGGCGGAACTGCACCGCCGACAGGTTCACCGCCATGGTGATGGGCGCCAGCCCCTGCTCCTGCCAGGCCCGGGCCTGGCGGCAGGCCTCCTGCAGCACCCAGGTGCCGATGGGCAGGATCAGCCCGGATTCTTCGGCCACGGGAATGAAGCGGCCCGGCGGGATCATCCCCAGTTCCGGATGGCGCCAGCGCACCAGGGCCTCGCAGCCCACCAGGCGGCCGTCCCGCAGATCGAACTGGGGCTGGTAGTAGAGCACCAGTTCTTCACGCTGCAGGGCCTGGCGCAGGCTGTTTTCCATGGCCAGGCGCTCGGACACCCGGGTATTCATTTCCTGGGTGAAATACTGGTAGCGGTTCCGGCCCAGTTCCTTGGCGTGGTACATGGCGGCATCGGCGTTCTTGAGCAGGGTTTCGCCGTCTGCCCCGTCTTCCGGGAAGAGGGCGATGCCGATGCTGGGCGTCACCGACAGGTCGTAGCTGCCGACGGTGATGGGCTCGGCGACGGCGGCGATGAGTTTCTTGGCGACGCTGGCTGCCTGGTCCGGCGCTTCCAGTTCCGGCAGCAGGATGACGAATTCGTCGCCGCCCAGGCGACTCACCGTGTCGCTGGCGCGGATGCAGGCCCGCAGGCGCTCGCTTACCTGGCACAGGACCTGGTCGCCCACGGCGTGGCCCAGGGAATCGTTGATGTTCTTGAAGCGGTCCAGGTCCAGGAAAAGCAAGGCCAGGCGGGAGTCGGTGCGGTTGTCGGCGGCGATGGCCTGGCCGATGCGGTCGTTGAGCAGCACCCGGTTGGGCAGGTTAGTCAGGGCGTCGTATTCCGCCATGTGGCGCACCTTGGCCTCCACCGCCTTGCGTTCGGTGATGTCGGAGAAGGCGGCGATGTGATGGCTGACCTGGCCGCTTTCGTCCCGCACCGCACTGATGCTGATCCACTCGGGAAAGACCGAGCCGTCCTTGCGCCGGTTCCAGATTTCTCCGGACCAGGTCCCGGTGGCTTGCAGCTCGTCCCACAGGGCGGCGTAGAAATCAGGGCCGTGGCGGCCGGAGGAGAATATCTTCGGGTCCCGGCCCACCACCTCCGCCGCGGTGTAGCCGGTGATGGCGGTAAAGGCCCGGTTCACGGTGAGGATGCGGTTGCTGTTGTCGGTGATCACCATGCCTTCGCTGCCGCTCTCGAAAACCTGGGCGGCCAGCTTGAGCTGGCGGGCGTTCTCCAGCAGCTGGGCATTGCGCGCCTCGATATCCTGGCGATAGCGGCGGAACTGGGCGGCCAGCCAGCGGGAGAAGACCAGGGAAAAGAGCAGAGTGACCACGGCCGCGACGGTAAGCACCAGGGCGGTGGTGCGGATGTTTTCCAGCACCCGCTGGTGCAGGGCTTCCCGTCCCTTGGCCAGGGATTCTTCCAGATCGTCCAGGTACAGGCCGGCGACGAGAATCCAGTCCCAGGTATCCACCTGCTGCACATAGGAGAGCTTGGAGGTCGCCTCGCCGCCGCCCGGACGGGACCACTGGTAGCGGGTGAAGCCGCCGCCGTGCTCGGCCAGCTGCAGAATCTGCTGGATTACCTGACGTTCCCGGGGATTGGCCAGGGCATCGTAGTTGCGGCCTTCGGCATCGGGATGGCCGGGGAGGGCGAGCATGGTGCCGTCCGCTCGCATCACGGCGAGGTAGCCTTCCTTGCCGAAACGCAGGGCCCGCAGGCGATCCAGGGCTTCCCGCTGCAGGTCTTCCTCGATCTTGAACAGGTATTCGCCGGAGCCGATCAGCCAGCCAAAGGGCTCGAAGCGGCGCACATAGGCGATCTTGTCCGCCATCTTCCGGGGGCTGCCCGGGGCAAACCAGCGGTAGCGGGAGAAGCCCGCCCCCGCGTCGTTGCTGGCAGCTTCCATGAGGCCACGCATGACGTAGTGGCCGGTGTCGTCCCGGTTGTCGAGGAGGGAAGTGCCCTCCCGCTCCGGGTCGATGGGCAGCAGGACGCAGTTGCCCTGGGTGTCGTCGATGAAGAAATAGCCCCGACCGTCGAAGAAGCGCACCGGCCGCAGGGCTTCGACGATCAGGCGCTTGATTTCCGCCTCCGGCAGGCGCCCCTTTTCCCGGCGATAGATACCCTCGGCCATCTGCATGGCCTGATCCACCTGCTGCCGCAGGGTAGTCTTCAATACGGATTCGGTGCGGGAGCGGACGAAGTTCAGGTAATTGCGGGCGGAGGCCACTTCGGCCTCCAGTTGGCCCTGCTGCTGGTGCAGGGTCTCGCCTTCGAGCTTATCCAGGCCGGCCTGGAAGTCGCGCATGTGCTGCAGGGTGAAATGCACCCCGAGGCCCAGGGAAAACAGCAACACCAGGGCGAGCATGCCGAAGAGCTGCAGGCGGGGGAGGGTTTTTTCGTTGATGACCGGAGGCACAGAAGGCAACTGGCTGATTTTTCAATGGGATATATTACTATGGTAATAGTCATGTCCTTGTGACGGATGTCACAGGGGGGCGGAAAAGGACGGCGGAAAATCCATCCCGGCCATTGAGCCCGCCGGTCGTGCCCCGGGCGGCGGCGGGCGATTTCTGCTAGCATTTGCCCCCACTTTTTCGTGGTTCCCATGCATCCCACTTCCCATCTCGCCAGCGAAACCGCCGCGGTTTTTTCCGCCAGCGGTGCCCTCGCCGCCAATATTCCCGGCTACCGGGTCCGGGCCCAGCAACTGGAAATGGCCGGGCGCATTGCCGACGCCGTGGCCGAAAACCGCATCCTGGTCGCCGAGGCCGGCACCGGTACCGGCAAGACCTACGCCTACCTAGTGCCGGCGCTCTTGTCCGGCGGCAAGGTGATCGTGTCCACCGGCACCAAAACCCTCCAGGACCAGCTGTTCAACAAGGATATCCCCACCGTGCGGGCCGCCCTGGGCGCCCCGGTGAAGATCGCCCTGCTCAAGGGGCGGGCCAACTACGTCTGCCCCTACCACCTGGACCGGGCCCTGCTCGACGGTCGCTTCCAGAACCGGGAAGACGTGGGCTACATCCAGAAAATCGCCCGCTTCGCCAAGGAAACCCGCACCGGGGATAAGGCCGAATGCGTCGATGTGCCGGAGAACGCCACCGCCTGGATCATGGCCACCTCCACCCGGGAGAACTGCCTGGGCCAGGAATGCCCGCACCACAAGGAATGCTTCGTCCTCCAGGCGCGCAAGGAGGCCCTGGCGGCGGACGTGGTGGTGGTCAACCACCACCTCTTCTTCGCCGACGTGATGCTGCGCGACGAGGGCACGGCGGAGCTGCTGCCGGCCTGCAACACGGTGATCTTCGACGAGGCCCACCAGCTGCCGGAAACCGCCAGCCTATTCTTCGGCGACAACTTCTCCACCTCCCAGGTCCTGGACCTGGCCCGGGATGCCCGCGCCGAGGGCCTGGCTGCCGCCCGGGACTGCCTTGATCTGCAGGAATGCTGTCGCCGCCTGGAAAAAGCTGCCAAGGACTTGCGCCTGTCCGTCGGCGTCGAGCCGGCCCGCTATACCTGGAGCCAGTTCCAGGGCAAGAATGAGTTTCTCGACGCCCTGGACGGCCTGGATGGAGAGCTGGCTACCGCCGCCGCCATCCTGGAAACCCAGGCGCCCCGTTCCGAGGGCCTGGAAAACTGCTGGCGCCGCAGCACCGAACTGCTCACCCGGCTCCAGGCCTGGAACCAGGAAGAACCCGGGGTGGTGCGCTGGGGCGAGACCTACACCCATTCCCTGCAGCTCAACACCACTCCCCTGGACATCGCCAAGCTGTTCAACAAACAGCTCCAGGGCCATCCCCGGGCCTGGATTTTCACCTCCGCCACCCTGGCGGTGCAGCAGAATTTCAGCCACTACTGCAACGAAATGGGCCTGTGGGACGCCGAGTCGGCCTGCTGGGACAGCCCCTTCGACTACGGCCGCCAGGCCATCCTCTACGCCCCCCAGAACCTGCCGGACCCGAACCTGCCCGGCTACACCGAGGCCGTGGTAGATGCCGCCTTCCCGGTCCTGAAGGCCTGCGGCGGCGGTGCCTTCTTCCTGTGCACCTCCCTGCGCGCCATGCGCCGCACCCATGAACTGCTCCAGGCCAAGCTCGAAGATGCCGGCCTGGACATGCCCCTGCTGCTCCAGGGCGAAGGCAGCAAGAACGAGCTGCTGGAACGCTTCCGCCGCTTGGGCAACGCCGTGCTGGTGGGCAGCCAGAGCTTCTGGGAAGGAGTGGATGTGCGGGGCGAGGCCCTGTCCCTGGTGATCATCGACAAGCTGCCCTTCGCGCCGCCGGACGACCCGGTGCTGAAGGCCCGCATCGAGCAGCTGGACAAGGAAGGACGCAACGCCTTCATGGAATACCAGCTGCCCCGGGCCGTGATCAACGTCAAACAGGGGGCCGGCCGCCTCATCCGGGACGAGACCGACCGGGGCGTGCTCATGATCTGCGACCCCCGCCTCATCACCAAGCCCTACGGCAAGCGGGTGTGGCGCAGCCTGCCGCCCATGAAACGGACCCGGGATTTGACCGAAGTCCTGGAATTTTTCGCCCAACCGGTGTCAACTTGAGCCCATGACGGCCAAACACCCTCATTCCTTTTCCACGGTGGATTCCCCTTCTGGTTCCCAAGCGATTCCCGCCAGCGCGGGTTTCCCCCAGCCCCTGCCCGCCGATTGCCGGGAAGCGGCGGCCCACCTCAACCGGGACTGCGCCTGCCTGGCCCTGGACCACGAGGCCCTGCGCCGGCAGCTGGAAGGGCAGGGCAAGGATGCCGATTCGGGCTTCTACCAGCACCTGCGGCAAACCCGGCCCCACCTCTTTTCCGACACCCTGGTGTTCGTCGGCCAGGCCCACCTGGATGCCATGGCCGCCCTGGCTGCCGCTATGGAGAAAGTGACCGCCCTGCCGGCCTACCAGGAGGCGGTGCTGGCCTGGGGGCCGGAGATCGCCCGCTTTGCCCCGCCCTATGCCGGGGTGTTCCTGGGCTACGACTTTCACCTCTCGGCGGCAGGCCCCCAGCTCATCGAAATCAACACCAACGCCGGAGGCGGCCTGCTCAACGCCAAGCTGGCCCAGGCCCAGCGCGCCTGCTGCGGCGACGTGGCGGCCCTCATGGGTGACCCCGCCGGCATCGAAGAAACCCTGCTGCAGATGTTCCGGGAAGAGTGGCGCCTGGCTCGGGGGGGGCGGGACGACGCGCCCCTGCGGCGCATCGCCATCGTCGATACTGCCCCGGCGGAGCAATACCTGGCGCCGGAGTTCGAGCTCTTCCGCCGTCTCTTCGAAGCCCACGGCATCGCCGCTGTGGTGGCCGATCCGGCCGACCTCTCCTACCGGGAGAGGCAGCTGTGGCATGGCGACCAGCCGGTGGACCTGGTCTATAACCGCCTCACCGACTTTGCCCTGGAAGAGCCGGCCAGTGAAGCCCTGCGCCAGGCCTACCTGGACGGCTCTGCCGTGGTCACGCCCCATCCCCGGGCCCACGCCCTGTTCGCCGACAAGCGCAACCTGGTGCTGCTCTCGGACCCGGAGGCCCTGGCTGCCCTAGGCGTGAGCGAGGCCAGCCGCCAGGTTCTGGCCGCCACCATTCCCGCCACCCGACTGGTGCGGGCTGCGGACGGGGAACACTGGTGGCGCGAGCGCAAGCACTGGTTCTTCAAGCCTGCAGCCGGCTTCGGCAGCCGTGCCGCCTACCGGGGCGACAAGATCACCAAGCGAGTATTCGAGGAAATCCTCGCCGGCGACTACGTGGCCCAGGCCCTGGTGCCCCCTTCCGAGCGGCGCATTTTCAGCGGCCCGGCGGTGGACCATGGCCATGTGCACCTCAAGCTCGACCTGCGCTGCTACGCCTACCGTGGCCGGGTGCAACTCACCGCCGCCCGGCTCTATCAGGGCCAGACCACCAACTTCCGCACCGCCGGCGGCGGCTTTGCCTCGGTGCTCGCCGTGCCCTGCCGGGAGGAGGAAAAGTGAAGGTCTTCGGCTTCACCGGCAGCAGCGGCTCGGGCAAGACCACCCTGGTGGAGCAGGTCATTCCCTGCCTCATCCGCCGGGGCTGGAAAGTCTCCCTGATCAAGCACGCCCACCACGGCTTCGACCTGGACCGGCCGGGCAAGGATTCCTACCGCCACCGGCAGGCCGGTTGCGGCGAGGTGATGGTCACCTGCGACAGCCGCTGGGCCCTGATGCACGAATTGCGGGACGAACCCGAGCCCACCCTGGCCGAGCACCTGGCCCGCTTTGCCCCCTGCGACCTGGTCCTGGTGGAAGGCTTCAAGCACGAGGCCATTCCCAAGATCGAGGTGCATCGCCCCGCCCATGGCAAGCCGCCGCTGTGGCCGGAGAACCCCCATATTGTCGCCGTGGCCAGCGACGTGGCCCTGGCCACGAGCCTGCCCCAACTCGATATCAACGACCCGGAGGCGGTGGCCGCCTTCCTGGTGGACTATCTTGAACATCAAGGATGAGCCCATGCTGAGTTTTGAAGACGCCCTGGAAAAACTGCTCGCCGCCGCCCGGCCGGTGAGCGAGGTGCGCTGGCTGCCCACCCAGGCCGCCGTCGGCCGGGTGCTGGCCGAAGCCCAGCGCTCCGGCCTCAACGTGCCGCCCCTGGATAACTCGGCCATGGATGGCTATGCCGTGCGGGCCGCCGATATCACCACTCCTGAAACCCTTTTGCCAGTTTCCCAGCGCATCCCCGCCGGCAGCGTCGGCAGCACCCTACGGCCAGGCACGGCGGCCCGCATCTTCACCGGTGCCCCCATTCCCGAAGGGGCCGACGCCGTGGTGATGCAGGAGCGCTGCGAGCATGGCGAGAATGGCGTGCTCATCAAGCACCAGCCCCAGGCCGGCGAGAACATCCGCCGGGCCGGCGAAGATGTGGCCGTAGGGGCGGAGATTCTCGCCCCCGGCCAGCGACTGCGGCCCCAGGACATCGCCTTTGCCGCTTCCGTCGGCATCGCCCAGCTGCCGGTGTTCCGCCGCCTGCGGGTGGCTACTTTCTTCACCGGCGACGAACTGAAAATGCCCGGAGAACCCCTGCCGCCGGGGGCCATCTACAATTCCAACCGCTTTGCCATCGTCGCCCTGCTGGAACACCTGGGCTGCGAGGTGAAGGACCTGGGCCAGGTGGCCGATACCCTGGAGGCTACCCAGGCTGCCCTGCGGGAAGCGGCGGCGGGCAGCGACCTGGTCATCACCTGCGGCGGTGTCTCGGTGGGCGAGGAAGACCACGTCAAGCCGGCGGTGGAAGCGGAAGGTCGCCTCGACATGTGGCAGATCGCCATCAAGCCGGGCAAGCCCCTGGCCTTCGGCGAACTCAGCAGCGGCAGCAATGCCGCCGCCTTTATCGGCCTGCCGGGCAACCCGGTGTCGGCCTTCGTCACTTTCCTCATGCTGGTGCGGCCCTTCATTCTGCGCTGCCAGGGCGTGACCGACGTGGCCCCCCGGGCCTACCGCCTGGTGGCGGCCAGCGAGTGGAAAAAGGCCGACAAACGTCGGGAATTCCTGCGCGCCAGCGTCAATGCCGCCGGCGAGGTGCAGCTCTACCCACACCAGGGTGCCGGGGTGATGGCCTCGGTAGTCCATGCCGACGGCCTCGTCGACAACCCGCCGGGGCAGGTGATCCAGCCCGGGGAGGCGGTGCGCTTTCTGCCCTTCGCCGAATTGCTGAACTGACCTGCTCAACTGAAAGGCCCGATCATGATCAAGGTGCTGTATTTCGCCGGCCTGCGGGAGACCCTGGGGGTGAGTGGCGAGGAGGTGACTCCTCCTGCCACCGCTCTCGACGTGGGCGCCCTGCGCGCCCATCTGGCGGGCCGGGGAGGGGAGTGGGGCAAACTCCTCACCACCAAGAACCTGCGCTTCGCGGTGAACCAGGACATGGCCCGGGCCGATACCCCGGTGCGCGACGGCGACGAGGTGGCCTTCTTCCCGCCGGTGACTGGTGGCTGATCGGCGGCTGATCCCCCCAGGAGAACGACCATGAGCGTGCGCGTCCAGACCGAGGATTTCGACCTTTCCACCGAAGTGGCCGCGCTGCGTGCCGGCCAGCCCCAGGTCGGGGCGGTAGCCGCCTTCGTCGGCCTGGTGCGGGACATCAACGACGGCGCCGGGGTATCGGAAATGAGCCTAGAACACTACCCGGGCATGACCGAAAAGGCCCTGGAGGCCATCGTCGCCGAGGCCCGGGGGCGCTGGGATATTTTCGATGCCCGGGTGATCCACCGGGTCGGCGCCCTGAAGCCCTGCGACCAGATCGTCCTGGTGGCGGTGAGCAGCGCCCACCGCGGCGAAGCCTTCGCCGCCTGCGAATTCATCATGGACTACCTGAAGACCCGGGCCCCCTTCTGGAAGCGGGAGGTCACTCCCACCGGTGTCCGCTGGGTGGACGCCCGGGAGTCGGACGAGAGTGCCGCCGGGCGCTGGGAGCAGCAGCCGGGTGGCGACACCCCGGCCCGCTGAGTCCTAGCCGGCGCTTTCCGTCGGCGCAACCTCTTTCCTCTTCCTTGGCGGCGAGCATGGCCCCGTCAGGGGTAGAATTGCCGGCTATTTTTTTAGAGCCGTGCAATGCCGCTCAATCCCCGCCTTCCCGCGCAAGAGCACAACGTCCATCCGGTGTATCGCCCGGACATCGACGGCCTGCGGGCCGTCGCCATCCTTTCGGTGGTGGTCTTTCATGCCTTCCCGGCCAATCTGCGGGGGGGCTTCGTTGGAGTTGATATTTTCTTCGTCATCTCCGGCTTCCTGATTTCGAACATCATTTTTAGAAGCCTGCAGCGCGGCGACTTCAGTTTTGCCGAGTTCTACGCCCATCGCATCAAGCGGATCTTCCCTGCCTTGATCGTGGTTCTGACGGCGTCTTTCGCCTTTGGCTGGTTTGCCTTGTTGCCCGACGAATTCAAACAGCTGGGCAAGCACATGGCGGCGGGGGCCGGCTTCGTCCAGAACTTCGTGCTCTGGAACGAGTCGGGCTACTTCGATACGGCTTCGGAACTAAAGCCCCTGATGCATCTGTGGTCCCTGGCGATCGAGGAGCAGTTCTATCTCATCTACCCGCTGCTGATCTGGGCGGCATGGCGAGTCCGGCTGAACGCCCTGGCGCTGGTCGTCGCTCTTGGCTGCCTGTCGTTTGGCCTCAATGTCCTGGAAATCAGGGAAGCCCCCGTCAAAACCTTCTTTGTGCCCCAGACGCGCTATTGGGAGCTGCTGGCGGGGGCCGTGCTTGCCTACCTGCAGTTGTTCAAGCAGGGACAGTTCGCTCCTGCCCTTTCACGGCCGCCTGCCTTATCGGCCTATCGTCAGCGACTACTGAACAATCTGCTGTCCGCTTGCGGCTTGTTGCTGATCCTGCTGGCCGTCATCACCATTCACAAGGGCCGGGCCTTTCCCGGGTGGTGGGCCCTGGCGCCGGTGATGGGCGCCTTCTTGTTGATTCTGGCCGGCCCCCAGGCGTGGGTGAATCGGAGGCTCCTGGCCAACCGCCTGATGGTGTTC
>DATEZY010000102.1:0-3262 GCA_035255085.1 Azospira sp.
AACGCCAGCCCTCCGCGAGCATGGGCTACACCCTGGACCACAGCGCCGGGGTCTATCTCTTCGACCAGGGCGGCGTGCTACGCGGCATCTCGCCCTACGGCCAGCCGGTAAGAGCCCTGGCCGCCGATCTGGCCCAGCTCAGCCAGCTCAGCCAACGCAGCCAACACAGCCAACTCGCCGCCGTAGCCCGCCCCCCGCGTACCCCATCACCAATAGTCGTCAACGACATTCAAGGGAGCCAGCACCATGTCCATTAACAAACTCCTGACCCTGGCCGAAGCCGCCCAGCGTTACGCCGGCGACGGCATCCAGTACGCCAGCGGCGCCGGCCTGCCGGTGGGAGCCGACGCCATCGCCTTCGGCCGCGAACTGGTGCGCCAGGGCCGGCGCAACCTGCACGCCCTGTTCCACTGCAACACCCAGCAGCTAAACCTGCTGGCCGCCGCCGGCACGGTGGACAAGATCGAATGCGGCTTTTCCGGCCTGGAAGGCTTCGGCTTCGCCAACGGCCTGCGCCGGGTGGTGGAAGAAGGCAAGGTGGCCCTGGAGGATTACTCCAACCTGGCCATGGCCCTGCGCTTTTTGGGCGGTGCCCTCAACTGGCCCTTCGTTCCCGCCACCACCTGTATCGGCTCCGACATCCAGCAGCGCAGCGCCTTCGCCCCCAGCGAATACCCGGCCACCAACAAGATTCCGGAAATCGCCGACCCCTTCTCCGGCCGTACCCTGGGCGCCTATTCGCCCCTGAAGCCGGATCTGGCGGTACTCCACGTCACCATGGCCGACCCGGAGGGCAACGCCATCATGCTCGGCTCCGAGTGGAGCCGCTTCGAGCTTTCCCGCGCCGCCAAGCGCCTGGTGCTGGTGGCTGACCACATCGTGGACACGGACTGCATGCGCCAGTACCCCAACCTGGTGCGCATTCCCGGCCTCATCGTGGACGCGGTGGTGTGGTGGCCCTTCTCCGCCTGGCCCGCCGCCTCCCCCGGCGTGCACGACGTGGACGAAGCCCACATGAAGCTGATGAACGAATGGCTGGCCACGGAAGAAGGCACCTTCCGCTACATCGACCGCTACATCTTTTCCTACCAGACCGTCGATGCCTACCTGAACCTCATCGGCCAGGACGTCATCTCCAAGCTGGAAGACAGCCCCACCCGCTTCCTCCTGGATCCCTACCGCAAGTGGATTCTCGACCGGGCCAAGGTGGAGCAGCTGCAAGCCGAGAACCACATTTTGAAGAGGGCAGCATGAGCCACCGAGCCTGCGTAGCTGCGAGCCAGGCGAGTGCGGCCAGCCCTCGACAGCACATATCCATGAACGCCACCACCCTGACTGAGAGGGCTGCATAACCATGACTACCGCTTACGCCCCCACTACCGAACGCAAGGGCCCCCTGCGCTATTCCCGCCAGGAAATGATGGCGATTGCCGCCGGCCGGGAAATCAAGGACGGGGAACTGGCCATCTTCGGCGTCGGCCTCTCCTTGCTGGCCGGCTACTTCGCCCAGGAACACCACGGCCCCAACATCCGCTCCATGACCGAGGGCGGCATCTACGGCGCCACCCCCATCGGCGGCCTGCCCTGGGGCATCGAATGCAACCGCCTCTCCGCCAACGCCACCAGCTTCACCGGCGGCCTGGACGCCCTGGGCTTCCTCGTCGCCTCCGGCCGGGTGGACGTGGGCCTGATCGGCGCCGCCCAGGTGGACAAGTTCGGCAACGTGAATACGACGGGCATCTGGGATCGGGCCCGTGGCCAGGGCCTGGGCGACATATACACCCCGCCCAAGACCCGCCTCACCGGCGCCGGCGGCGCCAACGACATCGCCAGCGGCGCCAAGCGCACCGTCATCATGGTCACCCACGAGGCCAAGCGCTTCGTCGAGAAGGTGGATTACATCTCCTCCCCCGGCTACCTGGAAGGAGGCGACGCCCGGGAACGCTACGGTTTCGTCGGCGGCGGCCCGAGCGCCATCGTCACCACCCTGGGCATCCTGCGGCCCCACCCGGAGACCAAGGAATTCTGGCTCGACGCCTACTACCCCTTCTCCAGCGTGGACGATGTGCGGGCCAACACCGGCTGGGATTTGAAAGTCTTCCGCCACGCCCGCATGATCGCCCCGCCCACCGTGGCCGAAGTGGAGGCCCTGCGCCGGGTGGACGTCACCGGCATGCTGCGGCGGGAAAAATAGGCCGGCGATAAACCAGCGATAAGCCGGCGCCAGGAAGTTAAGCAGTGCCAAGAACAACGCCGCCCGGAATGGCGGCGTTGTTCCTTTCAAATTCAGCCAGGGCAGTGGGAGCAGGCCCTCATAGCGGACCGCAACCCAGGCGCGCCGACAAGCCCCCCAGAGACTAGAAACTGGACCCCGGCTGCTGGAGGAACTCCTCTTCTTCCGGCGTCGAGGCCCGCCCCAATACCTTGTTGCGATGGGGATAGCGGCCAAAGCGATCGATGATGGCCTTGTGACGGAGCTCAAACTCGTAGCTGCCCTGGGGCGTCCATTCCCTGAAGAGGCGCTCCGCCTCCCCGTGCACGATGGCGGACTCGCTGTGCATATAGGGCATGAGCAGGAAGGCCCGCTGCATCGGCTCCAGATGCTGGAGTCCCCCGGCGCTGACCGCCTCCTGGGAAAGGGCCAGGGCCATGGGGGCCTGCGCGAAGGCTCCGGGGGTATTCCGGTAGATATTGCGAGAGAACTGGTCGAGGACGATCACCTCGGCCAAACGCCCCTGGGCCGTTACACGCCAGGGGAATAATTCACCCCGCGCCGCCCGATCAAGGAGAGGCAGGAAGCGCTCACGCAGCCGGGCATCAAACGCGGGATCGACGACCCACCACTGCTTGGGTTCAGTTTCCTTAAACCAGAACTCCAGCACTTCCTCGTACGCGGGCGCTTCCGAAACAGGTTTTGTCATGGGCTTACCGTAGAAGTGAGGGGCACCCCGCGGGGTGGAGTGTTAGACGATTAGAAGAAAATCGGCTGGAACGGCGGCCGTCTCGAACGTCTAGTCGCTGGTTAGATGCCTAGTTAAACCGCGCGTTGCGCACCACGAATAATCTCGTAAACGGACTTGGCTCCCCCAATCGACTCGAACCTTGGCCCCATCTGCGAGCTCATCCCCGGCCAGCTGGAAAGCCCTCCGAACATCGCCGAGAACGGCGAGCCGCCGCCAAACGAAATGGTGCCTTCATCGCCTTTCCCTTCCAAGAGGGAAAGATCAGACAGGGTGCGGAGGTTCAGGGATTTTACTTTCCG
>DATEZY010000103.1:0-23703 GCA_035255085.1 Azospira sp.
TGCGCGAAACCGGCCATTCCGCCAAGACCGCCAAGCAGCACCTGGACGCGGTGGCGGCCCAACTCATCCTGCAAAGCTACTTCGATGCCCATTGCTAACCTGCCCGACGCGGAAATCCAGCTGGCCACCCTGGCCGAGCAGCTGCGTCCCCACATCACCCCCGATACCGCCCTGGTGGGCATCTACTCCGGCGGCGCCTGGATTGCCGAGCGCCTGCGGGAAATCCTGGGCGTTGCCGAACCCGTCGGCCAGATCGACGTCTCCTTCTACCGCGACGACTTCGCCGAGAAGGGGCTCCATCCCCAGGTGCGCCCCTCCTCCATTCCCTTCGAGGTGGAAGGCCGGCCCCTGATCCTGGTGGATGACGTGTTGTACACCGGCCGCACCACCCGGGCCGCCATCAACGAACTGTTCGACTACGGCCGTCCCGCCCGGGTGGATCTGGCGGTGCTGGCCGACCGGGGCGAGCGGGAGCTGCCCATCGAACCCCAGTACTGCGTCTGGGAAGTGGACCTGGCAGCAGGCGAAGAATTGATCCTGGGCCGGGACGATGCCGGCCAGCTGTTCTGGAAAATGGGGGGTAATGAACGTGGCTGAGGTTTCCATGAGTAGCCGTCTGAATCCGCAGCTCAATGCCGACGGCAAGCTGCAGCACCTGCTGTCCACCGAGGGCCTGCCCCGGGAAGTCCTGACCCACATTCTCGATACCGCCAAGAGCTTCCTCGAGGTCTCCGACCGTGAGGTGAAGAAGGTGCCCCTGCTGCGCGGCAAGAGCGTCTTCAACCTGTTCTTCGAGAACTCCACCCGCACCCGTACCACCTTCGAGATCGCCGCCAAGCGCCTCACCGCCGACGTCATTAACCTGGACGTGTCCCGCTCCTCCACGGCCAAGGGCGAGACCCTGCTCGATACCATCGACAATCTCTGCTCCATGCACGCCGACATGTTCGTGGTGCGCCACGCCACCTCCGGCGCCCCCTTCCTCATCGCCGAGCACCTGCATCGCATGGGCCGGGACGACATCCACGTGGTGAACGCCGGCGACGGCCGTCATGCCCACCCCACCCAGGGGCTGCTGGACATGTACACCATCCGCCACTACAAGCAGGATTTTGCCAATCTGACCGTGGCCATCGTCGGCGACATCCTGCACTCCCGGGTTGCCCGCTCCGACCTGCATGCCCTGAAGACCCTGGGCTGCGGTGAAATCCGCGCCATCGCGCCGAAGACCCTGCTGCCGGGCTACCTGGAAAACCTGGGGGTGAAGGTCTTCCACGACATGAATGAAGGCCTCAAGGGCTGCGACGTGGTGATCATGCTGCGCCTGCAGAACGAGCGCATGAACGGTGCCCTGCTGCCCTCAGCCAGCGAATACTTCAAGCGCTACGGCCTGACGCCGGAAAAGCTGGCGCTGGCCAAGCCCGACGCCATCGTCATGCACCCCGGGCCCATGAACCGGGGCGTGGAAATCGACTCCGCCGTGGCCGACGGGCCCCAGGCGGTGATCCTCAACCAGGTCACCTTCGGTATCGCCGTGCGCATGGCGGTCATGGGCATCCTCGCCGGGAACTGAACACTATGAATATCCGCATCAAGAACGGCCGTCTCATCGACCCGAAGAACGGCATCGACGCCCAGCAGGACCTGTTCATCGCCGATGGCCGCATCGCCGCCGTCGGCCAGGCCCCCGCCGGCTTCAAGGCCGACCAGGAAATCGACGCCAGCGGTGTCGTGGTCTGTCCCGGCCTGATCGACTTGTCCGCTCGCCTGCCGGGCCTGGAGAGTGAGTTGGCGGCAGCCATCGCCGGTGGCGTCACCACCGTGGTCTGCCCGCCGGACACCAAGCCGGTGCTGGACGAGCCCAGCCTGGTGGAACGCCTGATCCAGCGGGCCGAGGCCCTGGGCCGAGCCCGGGTCCTGCCCCTGGGCGCCCTCACCCGGGGTCTGGCTGGCCAGACCCTGTCGAGCATGGCCAGTCTGGCCTCCGCCGGCTGCGTCGCCTTCTCCCAGGCGAGCGAGCCGGTCACCGACCTGCAATCCCTGTACCGGGCCATGCAGTACGCGGCCACCTACGATTTCGCCGTCTGGCTGCGGCCCCAGGACTACCAGTTGGCCAAGGACGGCGTCGCCCACGATGGCGAAGTCGCCGCCCGCTTAGGCCTGGCCGGCATTCCCGTGGCCGCCGAAACGGTGGCCATCGCCACCCTGATCGAGCTGGCCAAGGCCACCGGCGTGCGCCTGCACCTGATGCGCCTGTCCTCCGCCGCCGGCGTCGCCATGGTACGCGAAGCTCGGGCCCGGGGCGCTGCCGTCACCTGCGACGTGGCGGTGCATCACCTGCACCTGTCGGAAGAGGATATCGGCTACTTCAACGCCCACGCCCGCTTCGACCCGCCCCTGCGCAGCGTCGCCGACCGGGCTGCCCTGCGCTTCGGCCTGGCCGAGGGCGCCATCCAGGCGGTTTGTTCCGACCACACGCCCATGGAAGCCGATGGCAAGCAGCTGCCCTTCGGCGAGGCGGATGCCGGTGCCCGGGGCCTGGAACTGCTGCTGCCCCTGGTCCTGGCCTGGGCGGCGGAGGATGGCCTGTCCCTGCCCACCGCCCTGGCCCGGGTGACCTCGGACGCGGCCGCCATCCTCGGGCGCGACGACCTGGGCCACCTGGCCCCCGGCGCCGTGGCCGACGTCTGCGTCTTCGACCCGGCCGCAGCCTGGACCATTACCCCGGACGCCTTTACCAGCGCCGGTTGCACCAGCCCCCTGCTGGGCCGGCCCATGAATGGCCGGGTCCAGACCGTGGTGGCGGGCGGCCGGCTGCTCTAGCCACGTCTAGCGGTATCCGGGCGGCGATTGGCTTTCGGCCTGCCGCCCGGCCTGGCAACACTCCAGTTCGGCCTTCTGCAATAGTCGCAGCCATCCCATGACCCTTGTCCGCGCTGAGCGTCAGGGCCTCCCGGAGATCTCGAGGTGAGTTGGGTGAGTGGGTGACTTAGCCGCCCTCGGGCAGCAGGCGCTGCAGGGCGTCGGCAGGAGCGTCGGCTACTTCCACCACCTTGCGTCGGGAGGTCTGGCCGCTTTTCAGGCTGACCCGGCTTTTGGCCACCCCCAGCAGGTCGGCAATGAAGGCCAGCAGGGCGGCGTTGGCCTTGCCGTCCACCGGCGGCGCTGCCAGGCGCACCTTCAGGGCGTCGCCGTGCAGGCCGCAGATTTCGGTTTTTTTCGCCCCGGGCTGGATGTGCAGGGTGAGGATCAGGCGGCCATCCGCCGCCTGCTGGTGGTACATCAGAACAGCAGCGGCATCAGGGCCGCCTTGGTGTAGGCCAGGAGCATCAGCACCACCTGGGCCAGGAGCACGGCCAGCAGGGGCGACAGGTCGATGTTGGCGATGGGCGGCAGGAGGCGGCGCAGGGGCCGCAGCAGGGGGTCGGTGAGGGCCCGGATGGGGCCGGCCAGGGGCGTGTGGGGGTTGATCCAGGAGATCACCGCCTGGGCCAGCATCAGGGCGATGGCCATCATCACCAGCATGCGCACCACTTCGAAGGCACCCATGAACAGGGCCACCGGCACCAGGGTGGCGGCGCTCAGGCTGACCGTGGCCTTGAGGCTGAGCATGATCAGTTTTACCGCCACCTGCATCAGCCAGGCCGGCACCAGGCTGGCGAAGTCCAGCCCGAGGATCCCGGGGATCACCCGGCGCAGGGGCACCACCGCCCAGTTGGTGGTCTGCAGCACGAACTGCCCCAGGGGGTTGGCAAAGGAAACCCGCCGCCATTGCATGATGAAGCGCAGCAGCAGCAGGTAGCCGAAGAAGCCGGCGCCGGCTTCGAGCAGGAGATTGAGGATGTCGAGCAGCATAGGGTCTCCGTCAGTCTCTGGCTCAGTCTGCGCCCAGCTGCTGGCCCAGTTCCGCGCCCCGGGCCTCGGCGGCCTTGATGCCGGCGATGATGCCTTCCTTGACGCCCCGTTCGGCCATCACTGCCAGGGCGGCGGCGGTGGTGCCGCCCTTGGAGGTGACCCGTTCGCGCAGCACACTGGCCGGCTCGGCGGACTGGGCGGCCAGCTTGGCGGCGCCCAGGGTGGTTTCGATGGCCAGGCGGCGGGCCTGTTCGTCGTCGAAGCCCAGGGCCTTGCCGGCTTCCTGCAGGGCCTCGATGAAGAGGAAGACATAGGCGGGGCCGCTGCCGGAGACGCCGGTGACCGCATCCATCTGGGACTCGTCGGCAAACCACACGGCGCTGCCCACGGCTTCCAGGATGCGCTGGGCGGCGGCGCGGCCGGTTTCGTCCACTTCCGGCAGGGCGTACAGGCCGGTGACGCCGGCGCCGATCAGGGCCGGGGTGTTGGGCATGCAGCGTACCAGGCGGCGATGGCCGCCGAGCCAGCGAGACAGGGAGCCCAGATTGAGACCGGCGGCGATGCTCACCACCAGCTGGTCTTTCAGCTGCCCGGCCAGGGGGGCCACCGCTTCCTTCATGTTCTGGGGCTTCACCGCCAGGACGATGACGTCGCTGGCCCAGGCCGCTGCGTCGGGGCCGGCGTAGGTGTGCACGCCGTAGGTCGCTTCCAGCTTGGCCCGGTTTTCTGCATGGAGTTCCACCACGCTGATGTCGGTTGCCGCGAAGCCCTTGGCCACCAGGCCGCCGATAAGGGCGTTGGCCATGTTGCCGCCGCCGAGGAAGGTGATTTTCATGGTGTTTCCTTTAGACCTTGGAGTAATCGCGGGCACCGAAAATGGCGGTGCCGACGCGGACGATGGTGGCGCCTTCGGCAATGGCGGCCTCGATGTCGTGGGACATGCCCATGGACAGGGTGTCCAGGGCCAGGCCTTGGGCGCGCAGTTGTTCAAAAAGTTGGCGCAGGCGACGGAAGGGCTCGCGCTGGGCGGCCGCATCCTCGGTCGGCGCCGGGATGGCCATCAGGCCGCGCAGGGTAAGCCGGGGCAGGGCGGCCACGGCGTGGCAAAGTTCCGCCGCTTCTGCCGGAGCGCAGCCGCTCTTGCTTGCCTCGCCGGAGACATTGACCTGGACGCAGACCTGCAGGGGCGGCAGATGCTCGGGGCGCTGCTCCGCGAGGCGCTGGGCGATTTTCAGGCGCTCGATGGAATGAACCCAGGCGAAGCGCTCGGCCACGGGCCGGGTCTTGTTGCTTTGCAGGGGGCCGATGAAATGCCACTCCAGGTCCCCCAAACCCTGGGCCGTCAGGGTGTCGATCTTGTCGCAGCCCTCCTGCACGTAATTCTCGCCAAAGGCCCGCTGGCCGGCGGCGGCCGCCTCAACGACGCTGGCCGCGGGCCAGGTCTTGGAGACGGCGAGCAGGGACACCGTAGCGGGATCCCGTCCACAGGCGCGGGCGGCGGTCTCGATACGGGCTTGAACGGCTTGCAGGTTGGCGAAAATTGGCGTCATAATCGGGCGCTATTTCAGGCGCTATTGCGGCGCAAAAGTATAGCACCGCTGCCCCTCCCGGCCGATTGCCCTGCCTCCGGGAAACTGGCGCGCCTTCCCACCCCGTATCCAAGGATCGTTGATGGACATCACCGAACTGCTCGCCTTTGGCGTCAAGAATAAGGCTTCCGACTTGCACCTCTCCGCCGGCCTGCCGCCCATGATCCGGGTACATGGCGACGTGCGTCGCATCAACCTGCCGCCCATGGAGCACAAGGATGTGCACGCCATGGTGTACGACATCATGAACGACGGCCAGCGCAAGGCCTACGAAGAAAACCTGGAGTGCGACTTTTCCTTCGAAGTGCCCAACCTGGCCCGTTTCCGGGTGAACGCCTTCGTCCAGCACCGGGGTGCCGGCGCCGTGTTCCGGACCATTCCGTCCAAGGTGCTGAGCCTGGAAGACCTGAACGCGCCGAAGATTTTCAAGGACATTTCCGAATATCCCCGGGGCATCGTCCTGGTGACGGGCCCGACCGGTTCCGGTAAGTCCACCACCCTGGCGGCCATGGTGAACCACATCAACGAAAGCGATTACGGCCACATCCTCACCGTCGAGGACCCGATCGAATTCGTGCACGAATCGAAGAAGTGCCTGATCAACCAGCGGGAAGTGGGCCCCCACACCCTGTCCTTCAACAACGCCCTGCGCTCCGCCCTGCGGGAAGACCCGGACGTGATCCTGGTGGGCGAAATGCGCGACCTGGAGACCATCCGCCTGGCCATGACGGCGGCGGAAACGGGCCACCTGGTGTTCGGCACCCTGCACACCTCCTCCGCCGCCAAGACGGTGGACCGGATCATCGACGTGTTCCCGGCGGCAGAAAAGGAAATGATCCGGGCCATGCTGTCCGAATCCCTGCGCGCGGTAATCTCCCAGACCCTGTTGAAGACCAAGGACGGCTCCGGCCGGGTGGCGGCCCACGAGATCATGATCGGCACCCCGGCCATCCGCAACCTGATCCGGGAAGCCAAGATCGCCCAGATGTATTCTGCCATCCAGACCGGCCAGCAGTACGGCATGCAGACCCTGGACCAGAACCTGACCGACCTGGTGCGGCGCAATATCGTCTCTTCGGCGGAAGCCCGCACCAAAGCGACCAACAAGGACATGTTCGCCTGAGGCGGCGCGGAGATAAGCCATGGAACGGGATCAATCGCTCAAATTCATGCAGGACCTGCTGCGCCTCATGCTCAGCAAGAAAGGTTCGGACCTCTTCATCACCGCCGGCTTCCCTCCCGCCATCAAGGTGGACGGCAAGATGACGCCGGTGTCGAACCAGATCCTCACCACCCAGCACACCGCCGAACTGGCCCGGGCCATCATGAACGACCGCCAGGCGGCCGAGTTCGAAGCCACCAAGGAGTGCAACTTCGCCATCTCCCCCGCCGGCATCGGCCGCTTCCGGGTCAATGCCTTCGTCCAGCAGGGGCGTATCGGCGTCATCTGCCGGACCATCAACACCACCATCCCGCGTATGGAAGACCTGGGCGTGCCGCCGGTACTGAAGGACGTGGTGATGACCAAGCGTGGCCTGGTGCTGCTGGTCGGCGGTACCGGCTCCGGCAAGTCCACCACCCTGGCGGCGATGATCGGCTACCGCAACGAAAACTCCTACGGCCACATCATCACCATCGAGGACCCGGTGGAGTACGTGCATGAGCACAAGAACTGCGTCATCACCCAGCGCGAGGTAGGGGTGGACACGGATTCCTGGGAAGCGGCGCTGAAGAACACCCTGCGCCAGGCGCCGGATGTCATCCTGATCGGCGAAATCCGCGACAAGGAGACCATGGAGCACGCCATCGCCTTCGCCGAGACCGGCCACCTGGCCATGGGCACCCTGCACGCCAACTCTACCAACCAGGCCCTGGACCGGATCATCAACTTCTTTCCGGAAGAGCGGCGCCAGCAGCTGCTCATGGACCTGTCCCTGAACCTGCGCGGTATCGTCTCCCAGCGCCTGATCCCCCTCAAGGAGGGCAAGGGCCGGGCCGCCGCCATCGAGGTGCTGCTCAACTCGCCCCTGATCGCCGACCTGATCTTCAAGGGCGAAGTGGCCGAGATCAAGGAAATCATGAAGAAGTCCCGGGAGCTGGGCATGCAGACCTTCGACCAGGCCCTGTTCGACCTCTACGAGGCCGGCAAGATCAGCTACGAGGATGCCCTGCGCAATGCCGACTCGGTCAACGACCTGCGCCTGCAGGTCAAGCTGCACGGCAAGGAGTCGAAGGACCGGGATCTCACTTCCGGCATCGGCCACCTCGATATCGTTTAGCGCTGGCTTGGTTCCTCGTCTCGCCGGCGCTTTGGGCGGGAGAGTGAGTCAGCGGTAGCAAAGAAAAACGGCGGATTGCTCCGCCGTTTTTCATTTGTTGCTCCCTGGGGAAAAACTTATTCGCCCAGCGCTTCCGGGGCCTTGCGCCGGTTGAAGCCGGCCACCATCTTGAATTCGAACAGGCGGCATTCCAGGGCGCCGTTGTAGAGGGGCGTCTTCTTGCTCGGCTTGAGGCCGACGCCCTTGGGCAGGATCAGGTCGGCGGTGAGGAAATAGCAGGTCCAGCCGGCGTACTTCTGCTTCAGGGCCGTTCCCAGTTCGGGATAGAAGGCGGCCAGGGTTTCCTTTTCTTCCAGGCGCTCGCCGTAGGGCGGGTTGCAGATCATGACGCCGGGTCCCGGGGGCGCAGCCAGTTCCAGGATGTCGCCCTGGTCCAGTTCCACCGCGTCGAGCAGGCCGGCCCTGTCCAGGTTGGCCAGGGCGGCCCGGTAGGCGACGGGGGAGGAGTCCCGGCCAAAGATGGCCGGTTCGCCGCTGGGCCGGCGTTCGGCGGCCAGGGCCTCCTTCTTCAGGCGTTGCCACAGGGCGCTGTCGAAATCCTTGAGCTTTTCGAAGGCGAAGCTGCGCCGGCTGCCCGGGGCGATATTGCAGGCCATCTGGGCCGCTTCCAGGAGGAAGGTGCCGCTGCCGCACATGGGGTCGAGCAGGGGCGTGCCGGGCTGCCAGCCGGCCAGGCGCAGGATGCCGGCGGCCAGGTTTTCCTTGAGCGGGGCTTCCACCGTCTTCTGCCGGTAGCCGCGCTGGTAGAGAGGGGCGCCGGTGGTGTCCAGGTACAGGGTGCAGTCCTCCGCCGTGATGAAGGCGTGGATGCGCACGTCCGGGTCCCGGGTGTCCACGTTGGGGCGCTCGCCGGTGACGTCGCGGAAGCGATCGCAGACCGCATCCTTGATGCGCAGGGTGGTGAATTCCAGGCTCTTCAGGGGCGACTTGATGGCCGTGACCACTACCCGGATGCTGCGGGTGAGGTCGAACAGTTCATGCCAGTAGAGGCGCCGGGCCTGCTTGTAGATGTCCTCCTCGCTGCGGTATTTGCCGAAGGAGAGCTGCAGTAGCAGGCGGGTGGCGATGCGGGAATGGAGATTGAAACGGTAGGCCATTTCCCAGTTGCCGCGGCAGGCAACGCCGCTGGCGACCACCCGGATGTCGGAAGCGCCGGCGGCCTGCAGGTCTTCGGCGAGGAGCGCTTCCAGGCCCCGGGGGCAGGTGGCGAAAAATTTTTGCATGGTGAGCCTATAGAAGGGGCCAGTGAAAGGGGGCGAACAGGATCAGAAGGGCTTCAAAACGACCAGGAAGACCACGGCGGCGAGCACCAGCACTGGCAGTTCGTTGAACCAGCGGTACCAGAGGTGGCCCCGGATGTTGCCGGAGCGGGTGAATACGCCGACCAGCTTGCCGCAGTAGAGGTGGTAGGCCACGAGTACCAGCACCAGGGTGAGCTTGGCGTGGAGCCAGCCGCCGTGGAAGCCGTAGCCGAGCCACAGCCAGGTACCGAAGATCAGGGCCAGGATACCCAGGGGGGTCATGAAGCGGTAGAGCTTGCGCGCCATGAGCAGCAGGCGCTCCTTCTCCGCCGGGCTGTCGGCCGGCACCATGGCCAGGTTGACGAAGATGCGCGGCAGGTAGAAGAGGCCGGCGAACCAGCTGACGACGAAAATGATGTGCAGGGCTTTTAGGACGAGCATGGTTCAGTTCTTCTTCTGGGCAGCGGCCATGGCGGCAACGGCCAGGTCGACACGGGGATGGAGGAGGGGGCAGCGCAATTCGGTCTTGAGGCGGCGGTTGGAGAGGCGCCGGGATTCGTTCATGAAGGAAAGCTGCAACGGCGACAGGACCTTTCCGGCCTCGGCCCGGGCCAGGCGCGGCGGCCGGGGCAGGCCGAAGGCGTCGGCGACGCAGTCGAAATATTCACCCATTTTCATTTCCCCGTCGTCGCTGGCGTTGTAGACGCGGTTGGCGCGGCCCCGCACCAGGGCAGCGGCGCAGAGGCGGGCCAGGTCGTCGGCGTGGATATGGTTGGTATACACGTCGTCGCCGGTGGCCAGGGCCGGAGTGCCGGCCTGGAGCCGGGCCAGGGGTAGGCGGTCGGCGGCGTAGATGCCGGGAGCGCGCAGGATGCTGACCCGCACCCCGGTGCGGGCGCCCCAGGCGCGCAGGGTGCTTTCCGCATCAAGGCGGCGGGCGCCCCGGGACGAGGCGGGGCGGGGCAGGCGGCTTTCATCCACCCGGGCGCCGCCGCAGTCGCCATAGACCCCGCTAGTGCTTATATAGACCAGGCCCTGTGGTAGACTTTTCGCGCTGCCAAGGGCCGCCAGCAGGCGCCGGGTACGCTTGTCCCGACGGCCGCTGTCGGGCGGCGGTGCCAGGTGCAGCACCAGGTCCGCCAGACCGGCGATGCGTTTCAGGCTCTCGGGACGGTCCAGGTCTGCCAGCAGGGGCACGGCCCCGCCCTGGCGCCAGACCGCTGCCTGGCTGGCATCGCGCAACAGGGCATAGACCCGGTAGCGCCGGGTGAGTAGGGGCAGGGCCCGGCGGGCCACGTCGCCGCAACCGACTATCAATAATTTTTGCACCGCCGAATTGTAGCGAATTGTCGCAGCCTACGAATCGTCGCCGCACAAAAGGGGAATCATGAGCTTTAGCGTCACCGTTGAGCCGGGCAAGCATGCCTTTGCCGCCGAGGCCGAAGAAACCATTCTCGATGCCGCCCTGCGCCAGGGCCTGACCATGCCCTACGGCTGCCGCGATGGCGCCTGCGGCGCCTGCAAGGGCAAGGTCCTGTGCGGCGAGGTGGAGCATGGCAAGGCCCAGCCCCACGCCCTCACCGAGGCCGACAAGGCCGCTGGCCTGGCCCTGTTCTGCTGCGCCAAGGCCAGGAGCGACCTGGTGCTCGAATGCAAGGAAGTGCGTTCCCAGAGCGAAATTCCGGTGAAGACCCTGCCCGCCCGGGTGGAGAAAATGGAAAAGCTGGCCGCCGACGTCATGGTGCTGCACCTGCGCCTGCCTGCTACCGAGCGCCTGCAGTTCCTCACCGGCCAGTACATCGACATCCTGCTCAAGGACGGCAAGCGGCGCAGCTTCTCCCTGGCCAATGCGCCCCACGATGACGCCCTGCTGCAGCTGCACGTGCGCCTGGTGCCCGGTGGCCTGTTCACCGAGCAGGTGTTCAGCACCATGAAGGAGCGGGACATCCTGCGCCTCAACGGTCCCCACGGTTCCTTCTTCCTGCGGGAAGACTCCCAGAAGCCCATGCTGCTGCTCGCCGGCGGTACCGGTTTCGCCCCGATCAAGGCCATCGTCGAGCATAGCCTGGCCTCCGGCAGCCAGCGGCCCATCGCCCTGTACTGGGGCAACCGCAACAAGGCGGGTCTGTACATGAATGAACTGCCGGCTCGTTGGGCCGGGGAACATTCCCACATCTCCTATGTCCCAGTGCTCTCCGAACCGGCCCCGGAAGAGGGCTGGACCGGTCGGACCGGCCTGGTGCATGAGGCCGCCATGGCCGACCTGCCGGACCTTTCCGGCTACCAGGCCTATGTCTGTGGTGCGCCGGCCATGGTCGAGGCGGCCAAGCGCGACCTGGTGGCCCGCTGTGGCCTGCCGGAAGAAGAATTCTTTGCCGACGCCTTTACCTTCTCCTCCTGATATCCTGATGTTTCAACCCCCGAGGCCCTAGGAGCCCAAATGCCCGAGGTTTTTCTTACCCGCCAGCCCCTGGTGAATCGCCAGAGCAAGATCATCGCCACCCGACTGCGCCTGAATTTCAGCGGTGCTGGCGAGCCCATGCCGGCGGCAGTCGAAGCCCTGACGGGCCTGGCCGACGTCTGGCCCCAGGGCCAGAAGTCGGTGTTCGTCAGCAGCAGCGCCCCCCTGGGGGCGGAACTACTGAACTGGGACATTCCCGACAATGTCACCCTGGAAATCCACCCCTACGCCCTGACTACCGGTGATGGCGCCCTGCTGGCCGCTCTCAAGGCGCGGCAGCCCTCCCTGTGCCTGGACTTCGGCGAGGATGCAGCCCAGGCCCTGGGCAGCGGTACCCAGTTCCGTTTCGTCGGCTTTGACGTGGATACCTACACGCCGGCCCAGATGCAGGCCCTGGTCGCCAAGACCCAGCAGTTCGGCATTCCCGTCGCCTTCAACGCCGATACGCCCCAGGAATACAAGTCAGCCATGGATGCCGGCGTTGCCGCCGCCTCCGGCTGGTTTTTCAAGAACATGACGGCCCCGGCGGGCAAGGCTCTGAACCCCAGTCATGCCCATATCGTGCGGGTGCTCAACCTGGTGCGCAACAACGAGGACGTGGGCAAGATCGAGGCTGCCCTGAAGCAGGACGTGGCCCTGTCCTACAAGCTGCTGCGCTACATCAACTCCGTCGGTTTCGGCCTGTCCTGCGAGATCCAGTCCTTCAAGCACGCCGTCACCATTCTCGGCTACGACAAGCTCAACAAGTGGCTGTCGCTGCTGCTGGTGACTGCGTCCAAGGATCCCATGGCGCCGACCATGATGCACACCGCCCTGACCCGGGCGCGGCTAATGGAAACCCTGGGCCATGGCCTGGTGGACAAGTCGGAATACGACAACCTGTTCATCACCGGTGCCTTCTCCCTGCTCGACCACATGCTGGGCGTCCCCATGGAGCAGGTGCTGGAGGCGATGCACCTGCCCGAGCCGATCACCGATGCGCTTATGGGGCAGGGCGGCATGTACGCCCCCTTCTACGACCTAGCCCTGGCTTGCGAGGCCAATGATGGCGCGGCTCTGGCCGAGCAGGCGGCCATGCTCGGCCTGCCGGCGGCCCAGGTGAACCGGGCCCAGCTGGAGGCCCTGGCCTTCGCCGAAAAGATGGAATAAGCGCCACCTGGCGGGGCTAAAAGCACCAAGGGCGCCGGATCTCGCGATCCGGCGCCCTTGGCTTTTTCAGGCTCTCCCCACAGAGCCTGAAAAGGGTTTATTTCTTGGCGGGTTCGGCAGCCTTCACGTCGCCTTTGCCTTCAGCCTGGTCAGCCTTCACCTCAGCCTTTTTTTCCACCTTCTTGTGGCTGTGCTTGACGGCAGGCTTGGCGGCTTCCTGCTTGGCTTCCACCTTCACGTCGGCCTTCGGGGCTTCAGCGGTAGCCTTGACTGCGGCGGCAGCGGGCGCAGCGGGGGTGGCCGGAGTGGCGGGAGCCTGGGCGAAGGCGGTACCGAAAGCGGCGAAGAGGGCAACGGCGATGAGGTTCTTGGTCATTTAGTCTAGCTCCTGAAATTGGGTTTTTCGTTTCGGCCTTGAAATATCGCGGCCTTGGAGCGAATAACGCCGGGGGTGAGCAAAGGGTTTGCAGGAGAAAGGTAACGCCGCGTAACGCTGTGTGACGCGCTCAGGGCGGCGCCCCTTAGCGGGCCTGGGCGGCCTGGCGCCGGCCCCGCAGCACCGAGCCGACCATGGTCAGGACGAACAGTAGCAGGGCCAGGCCGTTGCCGGCTCCCCCCAGGGCGCGCAGGCCGTGCTGGCCCAGGGCATCTCCGGCCAGGCGCAGGGCCAGGCTGGCATGGAGCACGGCCAGGGGTAGGTAGAACACCGGGTGATAGGGGATCTGTACCCGAGCCACGGCGGGAAAGATGATGGGGGCGTGGCCGAACACCATGGAAAAGACAAAACCCACCAGCAGGGCGTGCAGGGCGGCGTCGTAGATCGGCCCGCTACCGCTCAGGGGCCCCCCCAGGAGCAGGGTCAGGCCGCCCAGGGCGAGCCAAAAATAGCCGGCCAGGAGGCTGACGGCGATGAAACGGGTGAGGCCCTGCTGCTTCACCGTGCGTCGGGCGATGTCCTGCTTTAGCAGCCACAGGGCCAGTGCCGCCAGGCCCAGTCCAACGATGGGGGCGCCGGCCGTGGGCAGCGCCGGGGTGAGCAGGGCGCCGAGGAGCACCAGGGCCAGGGGCAGGACAAATACCCGGCGCGCCACCGGCGAGGGGGGCAGGAAGCGGGACAATTCCAGGCGCTCCCCGGCGATGGTCAGGGTGAGGAAGGCGATCCAGGCCGGGGCGATGGCCGGCACCGGCTGGCCGGCCAGCCACAGTAGGTTGCCGAGCAGCCAGCAGGCGGCGCCCAGGGCCAGGGTGAGGTTGTGCAGGGCCGGCTGGCGGCGCCACACAATGATCGAGCCGGCCAGCAGGATGGCGGCGCCGCCGCAGGCCAGCAGGGCGCCGAGAGCGGGCGGGGCGCCGAGGATCAGACTCAGGCCGGCGGCCCCGGCCAGGGCCGGGCCCAGGTAGGTCCAGGTGGCGGCTAGCGCCACCGCCCGTTCCAGGGCGATGACGGTGCCGAAGAAGGCGCTGACCATGAGGGGGCCGTGGAAGGCGGCGCCATTGCCGGCTACGGCAGGGGGCAGGGGGAAGTCCCAGCCCAGGCGCAGCAGGCCGCCGCCGACGCCGGTGGCCAGGGCCGCCAGGGCAAGCAGCAGCAGGGGCAGGCGCTGCAGCGGCGAGAGGCCGCCCCGGGGGGCGCCGGCGGCCATTATTGGTCCTCGCTCCAGCCCAGGGTGCCCTTGGCCTTGGCGCTCATCATGGCCGGGTTCCAGGGCGGTTCCCAGACCAGCTGCAGGTCCAGATCGTAGGGCTCGGGGACCAGGGGCTCCAGGGCGGCGCGGGCATCGTCCATGACCATGTCCCCCATGGGGCAGGCCGGGCTGGTCATGGTGATGCGCACGGTGACGCCGGTGTCACTGAGGTCGATGCCGTAGACCAGGCCCAGGTCCACGATATTGACGCCCACCTCGGGGTCGATGACCTTTTGCAAGGCGGCGCGGAGTTGATTTTCATCGGGCAGGGGCAAGGTCATTCTCCCAGGTAGGCGGCGCGGACCCGCGGGTTGTCGAGCAAGACCGGGGCGGCGTCGGTGAGGGTGATCTCCCCGGATTCCATGACGTAGCCCCGCTGACTGGCTTCGAGGGCCAATTTGGCATTCTGTTCCACCAGCAGGATGGTCATGCCCTGGCTGGCCACCTCTTGTATCACCTCGAACACCTTCTGTACCATGATCGGTGCTAAACCCATGGAAGGTTCGTCCAGTAGCAGCAGGCGGGGACGGCTCATCAGGGCCCGGCCCATGGCCAGCATCTGCTGCTCGCCGCCGGAGAGGGTGCCGGCCAGTTGCTTGTGGCGTTCCTTGAGCCGGGGCAGCAGGGCGAATACCCGCTCCAGGTCGCTGGCGATTTCGCCCTTGTCCCGGCGGCAGTAGGCCCCCATTTCCAGGTTCTCGGTCACCGTCAGGCGGGCGAAGACGCCCCGGCCTTCGGGCACCAGGGCGATGCCCTGGAGCACCACGTCGTGGGGTGCGAGGTGGGCGATTTCCTTGCCGGCGTAGCGCACGCTGCCGCTGGCGGCGTCGAGCTGGCGGGCCAGGGCCTTGAGGCTGGAAGTCTTGCCGGCGCCGTTGGCGCCGATCAGGGCCACCATCTCGCCTTGATCCACATGGAAGGTGATGCCCTTCACCGCCTGGATGCCGCCATAGGCGATGCGCAGGCCTTCGACGATGAGCAGGGGGTCAGCCATGGTGGCCTCCCTGGGTTTCGCCGACGCTGCCGCCGAGGTAGGCTTCGATCACCTTGGGATTCTTTTGCACCACGGCCGGGATGTCCTCGCAGATTTTTTCGCCGTAATCGAGCACCGCCACCCGGTCGCACAGGCCCATCACCAGCTTCACGTCGTGCTCGATGAGCAGCACGGTGGTGCCGTCACGGCGGATGCCTTCGATCAGGGTACGCAGTTCCGCCGTCTCCTTGCCGTTCATGCCGGCGGCGGGTTCGTCCAGGGCCAGCAGCTTGGGTTCGGTGGCCAGGGCCCGGGCGATTTCCAGGCGCCGCTGGTCGCCGTAGGAAAGGTGCTTGGCCAGGTCCTGGGCCCGGTCGGTGATGCCCACGTAGTGCAGCAGTTCCTCGGCGCGGCGGGCGATGGCGGCTTCCTCCGCCCGGGTCGCCGGGGTGCGCAGGATGGCGCCGAAGACGCCGGCCCTGGTGCGCTGGTGGCGGCCGACCATGACATTTTCCAGAGCGGTCATGTGGGCGAACAGGCGGATGTTCTGGAAGGTGCGGGCAATGCCCCGGCCGGCCACCTTGTGCGGTGCCGAGGTGTCGAGGCGGGCACCGTCGAACTGGATGGTGCCGCCATTGGGCACGTAGAGCCCGGTGAGACAGTTGAAAAAGGTGGTCTTGCCGGCGCCGTTGGGGCCGATCAGACCGTAGATCTCACCCTGGCGGATGGTCAGGGACACATCGCGCAAGGCTTTGACGCCGCCGAAGTGCTTGGCGACGCCGCGGGCGTCGAGCAGGATGGGGCGCTCCATTTAGGCCCCTCCCTTGCTGCTGGCGCCGGCCAGTTCCCGCTTGCGCGTGGCCGAGGGCCACAGGCCGGCCGGACGGTAGAGCATGACGACGATCAGGGCCAGGCCGAAGAGCAGCATGCGCAGGCTTTCCGGATCCACCAGCACCTTGCCGAAGGCCGCCTGCTGCAGGGGAACGGCGGCGTGGCGGAAGGCCTCGGGCAGGAGGGTGAGGAGGATGCCCCCCAGGATCACCCCGGGGATGTGGCCCATGCCGCCCAGGACCACCATGCACAGCACCATCACCGACTCCATGAGGCTGAAGGATTCGGGGCTGACGAAGCCCTGGAAGCTGGCGAACAGGCCACCGGCCACACCGCCGAAGGAGGCGCCCATGGCGAAGGCCAGCAGCTTGACGTTGCGTGTGTTGATGCCGCAGGCCTTGGCGGCGATCTCGTCCTCCCGGATGGCGACCCAGGCCCGGCCGATGCGGGAATCCTCCAGGCGGATGGTGACGAACACGATCAGCAGGGCGAGGCCCAGGAACAGGTAGTAGTAGGCGTGCAGGGAGGGCACGGTGACCCCGGCTACGTCCAGGGGCCCGGCCAGGGTGATATTGGCGACGTGGAAGGGATCGATGCCGGAAATGCCCTGGGGGCCGTTGGTGATATTGACCGGGGCGTTCAGGTTGTTGAGGAAGATGCGGATGATTTCGCCGAAGCCCAGGGTGACGATGGCCAGGTAATCGCCCCGCAGGCGCAGGGTGGGGGCGCCGAGGATGGCGCCGAAGGCCCCGGCCAGGGCTGCGCCCAGGGGGATGATGGCCCATACCGGCCAGTGCAGGCCGAAGTGGGGGCTGGCCAGGAGGGCGTAGAGGTAGGCGCCGACGGCATAGAAGGCGATGTAGCCCAGGTCCAGCAGGCCGGCGAAGCCGACGACGATGTTCAGCCCCAGGGCCAGCATGATGTAGAGCATGGCGAAATTGAGGATGCGCAGCCAGGAGTTGCCCAGGCCGCTGCCCACGGCGAAGGGCAGCAGGGCCAGCACCAGGGCGAAGGCGGCGTAGCCGGCCCAGAGGGCCCGGCGGTCGTGCTTGAGGTGGTTCCAGTTCATGCCCGTTCCGCCACTTTCTCGCCCACCAGGCCGGAGGGACGGAAGACCAACACCAGGATCAGGACGAAGAAGGCGAACACGTCCTGGTAGTTGGAGCCGAGGAAGCCGCCGGTGAGGTCGCCGATGTAGCCGGCCCCGAGGGATTCGATCAGACCCAGGAGAATGCCGCCGAGCATGGCCCCGGCCAGGTTGCCGATACCCCCTAGGACGGCGGCGGTGAAGGCCTTGAGGCCGAGGATGAAGCCCATGTAGTAGTGGGCGATGGAGTAGTTGGCGCTGACCATGAGGCCGGCCACGGCAGCCAGGGCCGAGCCGATGACGAAGGTGAGGGAGATGATGTGGTTCACATTGACCCCCATCAGCTGGGCGATGGCCGGATTCTCAGCGGTGGCGCGCATGGCGCGGCCCAGGCGGGTGCGGTTGATGAGCAGCAGCAGGCCGCCCATCATGGTGGCTGCGACCAGGACGATGATGACCTGCAGGTCGGTGAAGCTGGCGCCCAGCCACTCATGCTGGCCTTCCGGCAGCACCGCGGGGAAGGCATGGTAGCTGCGGCCCCAGACCATCATGGCCAGGTTCTGCAGCACGATGGAGACGCCGATGGCGGTGATTAGGGGGGCCAGCCGGGGGGCATTGCGCAGGGGGCGGTAGGCTACCTTTTCGATGGTGTAGCCGATGGCCATGCACACCGGGATGGCGGCGGCGAGGCCGATCAGGGCAACGAGCGGGCCGGGCAGGCCGGAACCGGCCAGGACCTTGACCACGGTGAGGGCGGTGAGGGCGCCGATCATCACCACTTCGCCATGGGCGAAATTGATCAGGCCCATGATGCCGTACACCATGGTGTAGCCCAGGGCCACCAGGGCGTAGATGCTGCCGAGGACCAGGCCATTGATGATTTGTTGCAGGAAAATGTCCATGGTATTTCTATGTGGACATGGAAACGGCGCCGGGAAGGCGCCGTTTCCATTGGTTAGGCCATTGGGCCGGAGATGCGGATCACTTCTTCGCGGCTGCCGGTGCCACCGCGGGTGTGGCGGGCGCCTCGGCTGCGGCCGGAGCTGCCGCCGCCGGCGTACCGCCCAGGGTCTCCACGTAGTCGATCTTGCCGCCCTTGTAGGTATAGAAGGAAATGGCGCCATCCTTGAGGTCACCGTTTTCATCAAAGCCGATCTTGGCCGTCACCCCCTGGTAGTCGGTCTTGCCGATTTCCGGCAGGAACTTGGCCGGTTCCACGGAATTGGCCCGCTTCATGGCGTCGGCCATGACCATGGTGGCGTCGTACACGTAGGGGGCGTAGAGCTGGATGTCGGTCTTGAACTTGCCGACGAACTTGTCCTTGAAGGCGGTGCCGCCGGGCATCTTCGCCAGGGGTACGCCGGGCAGGGAGCAGTACTGGCCTTCGGCGGCGTCGCCGGCCAGGGTGATGAAGTTGGGGGTGCAGCCGCCGTCGCCGGTGAGGAACTTGGCCTTCACGCCCAGTTCCTTCATCTGCTTGGCCATGGGGCCGCCCTGGGGATCCATGCCGCCGTAGAAAATCACGTCCGGCTTCTTGGACTTGATCTTGGTCAGGATGGATTTGAAGTCGGTGGCCTTGTCGTTGGTATATTCGTTGGCCACCAGCTTGATGCCCTGGGCTTCCGCCCCTTTCTTAAACTCGTCCGCCAGGCCCTGGCCGTAGGCGGTACGGTCGTCGATCACGGCCACGCTCTTGGCGCCCAGGGTCTTGGCGGCGAACTCGGCCAGGGCCTTGCCCTGCTGCTCGTCGTTGGCCATGACGCGGAAGGCGGTCTTGAAGCCCTGCTTGGTATAGGTGGGGTTGGTGGCAGAGCCGGAAATCTGGGGAATGCCGTTGTCGGCATAAATCCGGGAGGCGGGGATGGTGGTACCGGAGTTGAGGTGGCCGATGACGCCATTCACCTTGGCGTCAACGAACTTCTGGGCGACGGTGGTGCCCTGTTTCGGGTCCGCCTGGTCGTCGTCGGAAATAAGCTCGAATTTCACCTTGGCGCCGCCGATTTCCAGGCCCTTGGCGTTCAGCTCTTCCACCGCCAGGGTGGCGCCGTATTCGTTGTCCTTGCCGATATGGGCCTGGGGACCGGTGAGGGGGGCGGCATGGCCGAGCTTGACCAGCACTTCGGGCTTGGCCGCGGGGGCGGCCGGAGTGGCTGCCTGGGGCGCGGGTTGTTCCTTGTTGCCGCAGCCGATCAGGGCGATGGCGGCGACGAGCGCCAGGGTGGTGCCGGGAATGCTGGAAAAGCGCATGGGAAAACTCCTCTAGGGCTTGTTCTGCAAGGATTTTGGAGGGAAATCAACCCTCGATTCTCCCGGTCCCCTTGGGGCCTTGTCAATATGACAATTCAGGGAACAGCACGGAAAATTCCGCATCTGGCGAAAATTGTCGGCAATCTTCGGCTAGTGGAGTTTCAGGCAAAGAAAAAGCCAGCCCGGAGTCGATCCGGGACTGGCTTTTTTCGCGGCGAAAGCCGATTACTTCAGGCTGAGCACCCAGTGCACCAGCTTGGTGGCTTCTTCCTTGGTCACGTTGTTGGGGGGCATGGGGATTTCGCCCCAGGCGCCCTTGCCGCCCTTCATGACCTTTTCCACCAGCTTGGCTTCGGCAGCCTTGTCACCGGCGTACTTCTTGGCCACGTCCTTGTAGGCGGGGCCGACCACCTTGGTGGCGACTTGGTGACAGGACAGGCAGTTCTTGGCCTTGGCCAGGGCTTCGCCGTCGTCAGCTTGGGCGACACCAGCGGACAGGATGCCGGCGGCGGCCAGCAGGGACACGTAAATGGCTTTCATGCTCTCGCTCCGATAGATGTGATGGGTGTTGCTTGGGTTGATACAGGCCGGGGATGTTAAAGCACTTTGACCGGCTTGGAAACCGTCCAGATCAAGGCAGAAAGTCCATCAATGGGCGGTAGGCAATTAACGCCGGAGCAGACCCAGGCGTTGACGGCGGCAGTGGCCGGCTTTGCCAGGGGCGGCGGGCGGGTTTCGCCGCAGGGGGCAAGCACCAGACTGCGCGGCAGATAATGGCGAGCCAACTCGTCCTGCCAGGTGGCGACTTCGGCCGCCGGGCCGGTGAGCACCACCAGGGCAGGGGGGGCCAGATGTTCCTCCAGGGCGGCCAGGAAGGAGGGGGCGGCGCTGGCCTGGCGCTGGGCATCCGGATAAAAGAGGGCCAGGGTTCGCCAGGCGGCGCGCTCGTAGCGCTGCTCGCCGGTGATCAGGGCCAGGCGCTGCAGGGCGAAGGCAGCCACGCCGTTGCCGCCGGGGGTGGCATTGTCGAACAGGGGCTTGGTGCGATAGACCAGCTTTTCGTGGTCGTGGGCGGTGAAAAAGAAGCCGCCGGCGTTGGGGTCCTCAAAATGGGTGAGCAGGGCCTCCCCCAGCTGGCGGGCGAAGTGGAGGTCGCTGTCGCGCCAGCCGGCCTGGAGCAATTCCAGCAGGGCATCGAGGAGTAGGGCGTGGTCGTCCAGGTAGGCGGGCAGCCGTGCCTGGCCGCCTTGATAGGAGGCGAACAGGCGGCCGTCGCGCCACAAGCTGCGCTGGAGGAAATCCAGGGTTTCCCGGGCCATGGCCAGCCATTCGGGGCGGCCGAAAGCCCGGGCCGCCCGGGCCAGGCCCTTGACCATGAGGGCATTCCAACCTGTCAGCACCTTGTCGTCCCGCCCCGGCGGGGGGCGTTGCTGCCGGGCGGCGAGGAGCTTGGTGCGGGCGCTGCCCAGGTGGCGGCGGGCCTCGGCTGGGCTCAGGCCGGTCTGCTCCGCCGCCTGCTCCGGCGTCAGAGCGACGCGCAGGTGCCAGCGCTCCCGCTCCTCCCCGGGGGCGAGGTCATGGCCTTCATCCGCGAAGTTGGCGGCGCCGTCCAGCCCCCAGTGCAGGGAGGCCACGGCCCACTCCTCCGGCGTCAGCAGGGACTGGACCGCGGCCGGCGTCCACAGATAATAGCGGCCTTCGACGCCCTCGCTGTCGGCGTCCAGGGCCGCGTAAAAGCCTCCCTCCGGGGCCCGCATCTCCCGCTGGGCCCAGGCGACGATGCCTTCGGCGGCCAGGGCGAAGAGGGGATGCCGGTTCAGGTTCCAGGCATCGGCGTACAGCCCCAGGAGCTGGCCGTTGTCGTAGAGCATTTTCTCGAAATGGGGAATGGTCCACGTCGCATCCACGCTGTAGCGGTAGAAGCCGCCGCCGAGCTGGTCGTGGATGCCGCCCTCGGCCATGCGGCTGAGGGTGGTCAGGGCCATTTCCTGGGCGTCCCGGTCGCCGCTGGCGGCATGGCGGCGCAAGAGGAAATCCAGGTCGCCGGGACGGGGAAACTTGGGAGCGCCGCCAAAACCGCCCCGGCGTCGGTCGAAGGAGGAATCCAGCTCCGCCAGGGCCTGGGCCAGGACGTCCGTATTGAAGTCCGATTCCCCTTCGCCGGCCTGGGGCAGGGTGCGCTCCAGGGCAGCCACCACTTCCCGGTTCTGGGTCTCGATGTCGGCCCGCCGTTCCCGGAAGGCGGCGGCCACCCGCTGCAGCAGGTCGGGCAGCCCGGGCAGCCCATGCCGTGGCGTTTTGGGGAAATAGGTGCCGCCGAAGAAGGGGGTGCCGTCGGGCGTCAGGAACATGGTCAGGGGCCAGCCGCCAGGGCGCTGGGCCAGCATCTGGTGGGCGGTCTGGTAGATCTGGTCCAGGTCCGGCCGTTCCTCCCGGTCCACCTTGATGTTGATAAAGCGCTCGTTCATCAGGGCCGCCACCTCCGGGTCCTCGAAACACTCGTGGGCCATGACATGGCACCAGTGACAGGAGGAATAGCCGATGGAGAGCAGGATCGGCTTGTCCGCTTCCCGGGCCAGGGCCAGGGCCTCCGGGCCCCAGGGGAACCAGTCCACCGGGTTGGCCGCGTGCTGCAGCAGGTAGGGGGAGGTTTCGCTGGCGAGACGGTTCATGGGGAGCTCAGGCCTTTGCCGCGGCAGGGTTTGGCAGGTAGGACAGCGGCTGTTCCTGGGGGTTCTGGCTACTGCCGGTGCCGCTGCTCTGGGCCAGGGCGTCCACCAGGCTGGAGGCGAAGCCCGACAGCTGCTCCCGGCGCCGCACGCAGATCTGCAGGTCGCGCTGGGCCCAGGCTTCGGACAGCTCCAGCACCCGGGGCGGCCGGGCCGGATCGGCGAACATCAGGGCGGAGCGAGGCACCAGGCCGATGCCGACGCCGGCCCCGACCATGCGCAGGACCGCCCCGAAGCTGCGTACCTGGATGCGCACATTGAGGTGTTTGCCCTGGGAGGCGGCGGCGTTCATGGTGAAAGTGTGGATGGCGCTGCCGGCATGGAGCATGACGAAGGGGTGGTCCAGAACCGCGGCGAAGCGGATGCCGGCGGCCGCCTCCGGGGTGTCGGCCAGGGACGCCAGGGGATGGTCTGCCGGCACCACCAGCACCAGCCGGTCCTGGCGGTAGGGAATGAACTCGACGCCGGGAGCCTCCCCGTTGCCGGCCACCACCCCGACTTCCACCTCGCCGGCAGCGACGGCCAGGGCGATATGGGGGCTGGTGTGCTCTTCCAGGGTGACGCTGACCTGGGGGTGGTCGCGCAGGAAGTCGGCCAGGTCATTGGGCAGGAAGGTATGGGTGGCGTGAGTGTTGGCCCACAGGCTGACGTGGCCGCGGATGCCCCGGGCGTAGGGGGCCAGGTCGGCATGCATCTGTTCGAGTTGGGCGAAGACTTCCCGGGCGTGGCGCAACAGGGCCTCTCCCGCCCGGGTAAGCAGCACCCCCCTGGCCTGGCGTGTCAGGAGCGGCGTGCCGAGGGCGTCTTCCAGCTGACGGATGCGGTGGCTGGCGGAGGAGGGGGCCAGGTGGGCCTTTTCGGCACCCCGAGTGAGGTTTCTTTCCTCGGCCACGGCGACGAACAGCTTGAGGTCGGTGAGGTCGTAGCGCATGGCTTACTGTATTCGTTATTGACGAAGGCTTTCTTGGGAGTTTACCAATTGTTCCTGGGAAAGCCAGGGCACAGAATGCAGCCACTTCGCATTCTTCGAATCCTTCGAGCCCTCTCCTCATGCCTTGGAAACACTGGTCCCCCGAACGCCTCGGCGTTGCCCTCGCCGTCCTGGCGGCCCTGGGTTTCTCCTTCAAGGCCATTTTCGTCAAGCTGGCCTATGCTGTCAGCCCGGAGGCGCCGGTAGAGGCGGTGACCCTGCTGGCCCTGCGCATGATCTTTGCCCTGCCGGCCTTCGCCTGGGTCGGCCTGCGTTCCAGCCGCGGTGCGCCGCCCCTCTCCCGGCGCGACTGGCTGCTGCTCACGGCCCTGGGCCTGCTCGGCTATTACGGCTCCAGTATTTTGGACTTTCTCGGCCTGCGCTACATTTCTGCCGGCCTGGAGCGCCTGATCCTGTTCACCTACCCGACCCTGACGGTGCTCATCGGCGTAGTGTTCCTGGGCAAGAAGCTGGAAGGCCGGGAGGTGGGCTCCCTGGTGCTGTCCTACGCCGGCATCGGCCTGGCGTTCGCCCATGACCTCAATTT
>DATEZY010000104.1:0-13265 GCA_035255085.1 Azospira sp.
CGGCAAGCTGGGGCGCGGCACCGTGGGGCACCCGCCAGGCGGCGGCGCCCAGGCCGAGGAGCAGGGCGAAGGCCGCCAGCAGGGAGTGGCGCTGGGAGGGGAAAAGGCTCAAGGCTGGACCTCGAAATAGCGGATGCGCGAGAGCAGGGGCTCCAGGCTATGGCCTTGCAGGGCAGCCTGCCATTCCGCCTTGCCGCTGCCTTCCCGGGCGAAGCGGATGCCCGAGCCGCGGGAGGAGAGGACGCGGTAGTCGCCCAGGGGCTTGAGCTGGTGCCCGAGCTTATTCACCTGTTCCTGCAACCGGCCCACGTCTTCCTCCCGGGCGAACACCAGCATATTCGGCGGGGCCAGGTGGGCGGCGGTGAGGGCGCTGCTGTGGGCCAGGGGGCGGCCCAGGAGAATGGGTAGCATGGCCGGCTGGGGACCGTCGAACATCAGCACCGGCCGGTCCTGGGCCAGCTGGCGGATTTCGGGCGGCACGGCGTTGATGCCCAGCTGGGGAAAGAGCAGGGCGAAGAAGGCGACCCAGGTGACCAGGGCGGCGGCGGCCATCTCGGCCGGCTGGCGCCCATGGAGACCGGACCAGAGGAGCCAGAGCAGGGGCGGTAGCACCCAGCCCCAGCCGCCCAGGTGGAACCAGAAGGCGAGGGCAGCGAAGATGGCGACGAACAGGCCCATCAGCAGGGCCCCCAGGCGCAGGCCCCAGGGGGCGAGGCCTGGGCGCTGCTGCAGGCCCCAGGCACCAAGCAGGGCCAGGGGTACCAGGGAGCCCACCAGGTAGCGGTCGAAGGTGTGGATGAAGAGGAAGGGCACGAAGGTGGCGAGCAGCCACAGCAGCAGGAAGCGTGGCGTGCCGCCCTCGCGCCAGGCCCGGGGCATTAGGGCCAGCACCGCCAGGCTCCAGGGCAGGCCGATCTGGATCAGGCCGAGCAGGGATTCGGGGGAGAGGCTGAAGAACTGGCGGGCTTCCAGTTCCTCCTGCAGTTCGGCCGCCGCCGCTTCGGGAAAGCGCAGGCGCACGTAGATGAACCAGGGCAGGGCCAGGGCCAGGAACAGGCTGCCGGCACTGATCAAGGGCAGCTTGCGCCGCCACAGTTCGGGCAGGCCCAGCTGGCCGGCCAGGAGCAGGGCCAGGATGCCGCCGCCGCAGACCAGGGCGACGATGGGGCCCTTGATCAGGAAGCCGGCGGCCAGGCACAGGGCGGCGAGGCCGATGGCGGACCAGGAATCCTTCTCGCGCCAGCGCAGGAAAAAGAGCAGGGCCAGGGTGGACAGGGCGGCGGTGGGGATGTCCAGCATGAAGCGCCGGGATTCGCTGGAGAGGCCGAGCATGGAGAGCAGCAGGGCGGCGGCCCACAGGCCGGCGGCAGGGCTGCCCAGGCAGCGGCGGCCGATGGCGGCGGTGGCAGCCACCATCAGGGCGGCGAAGACCACGGCGATGCCCCGGGCCGCCGGCAGGGAGGGGCCGAAGGTCTCGAAGCTGGCGCGGCCGAGCCAGTAGAGCATTGGCGGTTTTTTCAGCCGGGGCTGGCCGTTCAGCACGGGCACCGTCCAGGCATCCCGCTCCATCATCTCCAGGGGAGTGCGCAGACCCAGGGCGAATTCGTCCTTGCCGGTCAGCCCCGTGGGGGACTGGATGCCCGGCGCCAGGATGCACAGGGCCAGGAGGAAAACGCCCAGCAGCATCAGGGGCCAGTGGCGGGGCGGCGGCGGGGAGAGGGCGTGGGTGAAGGTCATGGGCTCGAGGTCATGGCTCGCCTTGGGGGATGCGTTGGGGTTCGCATTGGGGCGAGCTCTGGCCGGGGATTATAGCAAGGGCGCGGCCCCGCCCCGCGGCGATGCGCTCGGGGGTGGGGAAGGGTAAAATCCGCCCATGTCTGCCGATCCCCGTTTCGTCCATCTCCGTCTCCATAGCGAGTATTCCGTTACCGATGGCATCGTCCGCCTGGACGACGCCGTTGGCCGCGCCGTTGCCGACGGCATGCCGGCCCTGGCCCTGACCGACCTGGCCAATGCCTTCGGCCTGGTGAAGTTCTACAACGCCTGCCGCGGCAAGGGGGTGAAGCCCGTCACCGGGGCCGACGTGTGGATCGCCAACGAGCTGGAGCCGGATCGGCCCTACCGCCTGCTGCTCCTGGTGCGCAATCATCCAGGCTACCTGCAGCTGTGCGAACTGCTGTCCCGGGCCTATCTGGCCGAGGGGCGGCGGGACCGGGCGGAGATCAAGCGCGTCTGGTTCGACGAGGTGGGCTGCGACGGCCTGCTGGCCCTTTCCGGTGCCGGCGGCGGAGATGTGGGCGATGCCCTGCTGGCGGGTAACCGGGAATTGGCGGCGGAGCGGGCCCGGGCCTGGGCGGCCCAATTCCCTGACGCCTACTACCTGGAGGTGCAGCGCTACGGCCAGCCGCGCCAGGATTTCCTGGTGGCGGCCACCGCCGACCTGGCGGGAGACCTGGAGCTGCCCCTGGTGGCGACCCACCCGATCCAGTTTTCCGAGCCCGACGATTTCAAGGCCCACGAAGCCCGGGTGTGCATCGCCGAGGGCTACGTGCTGGGGGACCGGCGCCGGCCCCGGGACTACACCGAGCAGCAGTATTTCAAGACCCAGGCAGAAATGACCGAGCTCTTCGCCGACCTGCCCGAGGCCCTGGAAAACACCCTGGAAATCGCCAAGCGCTGCAGCCTGACCCTGACCCTGGGCAAGAACTTCCTGCCCCAATTCCCCACGCCGGAAGGCATGACCCTGGACGATCACCTGATCGACGAGGCCAAGAAGGGGCTGGAGAAACGCCTGGAGCTGCTCTTCCCGGACCCGGAGGAGCGCCAGCAGCGGCGCCCGGAATACGACGCCCGCCTGGAGATCGAGACCAAGACCATCGTCCAGATGGGCTTCCCCGGCTACTTCCTGATCGTGGCGGACTTCATCAACTGGGGGAAGAAAAACGGTGTGCCGGTGGGCCCGGGCCGGGGTTCCGGCGCCGGCTCCCTGGTAGCCTACAGCCTCGGTATTACCGACCTGGACCCGCTCCAGTACGCCCTGCTGTTCGAGCGCTTCCTCAACCCGGAGCGGGTGTCCATGCCCGACTTCGACATCGACTTCTGCCAGGACAACCGCTGGCGGGTGATCGAGTACGTGCGCCACAAGTACGGGGTGGACGCGGTGTCCCAGATCGCCACCTTCGGCACCATGTCCTCCAAGGCGGTGATTCGGGACGTGGGCCGGGTGCTGGACCTGCCCTACAACTTCTGCGACACCCTCTCCAAGCTCATCCCGGTGGAGCAGAACAAGCCCGTCTCCCTGGAAAAAGCCCTGGAAATGGAGCCCCAGCTCAAGGAGAAGCTGGATTCCGAGGAGGAGGTGGCCGAGCTGTTCGAGCTGGCGGTGAAGCTGGAGGACTTGACCCGCAACGTCGGTATGCACGCCGGCGGCGTCCTGATCGCCCCGGGCAAGCTCACCGACTTCTGTCCCCTCTACGCCCAGCCCGGTTCCGACTCGGTGGTGAGCCAGTACGACAAGGACGACGTGGAAAAGGTCGGCCTGGTGAAGTTCGACTTCCTGGGCCTCCGAAACCTGACCATTATCGAACTGGCAGTGGAGTACGTGGAGCGGCTCACCGGCGAGAAGCTGGACCTGCTTTCCCTGCCCTTCACCGACCCGGCGGCCTACCAGATCCTGAAAGATGCCAACACCACGGCCATCTTCCAGGTGGAATCGGAGGGCATGAAGAAGCTGCTGAAAAAGCTGGCGCCGGACCGCTTCGAAGACATCATCGCCGTGCTCGCCCTCTACCGCCCCGGCCCGCTCGGCTCTGGCATGGTGGATGACTTCATCCTGCGGAAAAAGGGCCAGCAGAAGATCGACTATTTCCACCCGGACCTGAAGGGCTGCCTGGACCCCACCTATGGGGTGATCGTGTACCAGGAACAGGTGATGCAGATCTCCCAGATCATCGGGGGCTACACCCTGGGCGGTGCCGACATGCTGCGCCGGGCCATGGGTAAGAAAAAGGCCGAGGAAATGGCCAAGCACCGGGAGACCATTGCCGAAGGTGCGAAGAAGAAGGGCTACGACCCGGCCCTGGCCGAGCAGTTGTTCGACCTGATGACCAAGTTCGCGGAGTACGGCTTCAACAAGTCCCACACCGCCGCCTACGCCATGGTCACCTACCATACCGCCTGGCTTAAGGCCCACCATTGCGCTGCCTTCATGGCCGCCACCATGTCCTCGGACATGGACAACACCGACACCGTGAAAATCTTCTACGAAGACACGGTGAAAAACGGCATCAAGGTGCTGCCGCCGGACGTGAACCACTCCGACTACCGTTTCGTGCCGGTGGATAGCAAGACCATCCGCTACGGCTTGGGTGCGGTGAAGGGCACCGGCCAGCAGGCGGTGGAATGCATCCTCGCCGCCCGCCAGGAAGGCGGGCCGTTCAAGGACCTGTTCGAATTCTGCCTGCGGGTGGACAAGCGCCTGGTGAACCGGCGCACCATCGAGGCCCTGATCCGGGCCGGCGCCTTCGATACCCTGGACCCGGGCGGCGGCCGGGCCCAGCTCATCGCTTCCGTCGGCATCGCCATGGAAACCGCCGATCAGGCGGCGCGCAATGCCCACCAGGGCGGCCTGTTCGAGATGTTTGGCGGCAGCGGCGAGGACGCCGTGGCCGAGGCGCCCAAGTATGTCGAGGTCGCCCCCTGGAGCGACAAGCAGCGCCTGCTGGAAGAGAAGATCGCCCTGGGCTTCTTCTACTCCGGCCACCCCTTCGATTGCGTCAAGTCCGAGGCCAAGCGCTTCGCCCCCAAGTCCCTGATCAACGTCGGTCCTACCCGGGACCTGCAGATTCTGGCCGGGGTGGTGATGGACCTGCGGGTGAAAATGACCAGCCGGGGCCGCATGGGCATCGTCATCCTCGACGACGGCAGCTGCCCGCCCCTGGAGGTGACGGTCTATAACGAGGTTTTCGATGCCAACCGGGCCAAGCTCAAGGTGGACGAGCCCATCGTCATCGAGGCCAAGGTGAGCAAGGACGACTTCCGCGACGGTCTGCGGGTGGTGGCCGAGCGCCTCATGTCCCTGTCCGAAGCCAGGGCCCGCTTTGCCCGCCAGCTGCGGCTGTCGATGAACGGCCAGGCCGACGCGCGGCGGCTGCAGGAACTGCTGGCGCCCTTCCAGATGGAGGGCGGCTGTCCGGTGCGCATCGTCTACCGCAACGGCATCGCCCAGTGCGAGTTGATCCTGGGGGAGAATTCCCGCATCCGTCCTGATGACGACCTGATCCAGTCCCTGGCCGCCTGGCTGTCGCCGGAGGCGGTGGATCTGCAATACAACTAAACTCCCTTTGCGGCCTTGCCGTCCGGAGAAGGAAACCAAACATGAAAAAAACGTTGATTGTCCTCGCCGCCTGCCTGCTGCTGGCCGCCTGCAGCAAGGTCACCCTGGAAAACTACAACAAGCTGGAGATGGGCCAGAGCTACGAGCAGACCGTCACCCTGCTGGGGGACCCGGCCCGCTGCGACGAGGTTATCGGCGTGCGCCAGTGCCTGTGGGGTAGCGAGGAGAAGGGCGTGAGCGTCAATTTTGTCGCCGGCAAGGTGGTGCTGTTCGCCGCGAGGAACCTTAAATGAGCGATCTGGTGCTGATCGACCAGGCCCTGCTGGAGGCCGTTTCCGCTGAGGCGAAGGCCGCCCCTCGCGGACGCAAGAACCGCAACTTCCACCCGGCGGACGACTACCCGGCCCACCGCCTGATCAACGCCGTGGAACCCGGCTCCTATATCGCGCCCCACCGCCACCTGGCGCCGAGCAAGGATGAATCCATGATCGTGCTGCGCGGGCGCCTGGGGCTGGTGAGTTTCGATGCCGCCGGCCAGGTCGCTTCCAGTGCGGTGCTCTCGCCCGCCGATGCGGCCATCGGGGTGGATATTCCCCATGGCGTCTACCACACGGTCCTGGCCCTGGAGCCGGGCACCGTCTTCTTCGAGGCCAAGGCCGGCCCCTATCTACCCCTTTCTGCCGAGGAAAAGGCGCCCTGGGCCCCGGCCGAAGGCGAGGCCGGCGTGGCCGACTATTACGCCGGCCTGGTCGCCCTGTTCAAGTAAATACCGTTAGAAACGCAGGGAAATGCCGCTCACCACGGACCAGTCTGCGGTGAGCTGGATGCCGTTCACGTGACGGTAGAGGGGCGCCTGGAGGAAAGCGTAGATCTGGGTATCCCGGGTCAGGCCATAGCTGACGCCAGGGCTGGCGAAGAGATAGCGGCCACCGCTCAGGGTGGGTTCGGCGTTGGCGCCGGTATCCCGCTGCTTGACCAGGCCATTGACCTGGAACAGCAGGGAGAAGGCCTCAGTCTGGGGATAGCTGACGCCGACGGAGAAGGAGGCCTGGTCGCCGGGACGATACTGGTCCTGGGTGGCCACGGCGCTTTGCAGCAGCCCCTGGGCGAACCAGCTGGGGCCGCTCATGGTCGGGCGGTGGGTGTAGTAGGCGCCTACGATCAAATCGGTGCTGCCGGTGCCCGGCTGCAGGGCCCGCTCCGCCACGCTGCCGGCGCCGTTGGCCAGCTTGTAGTCGCCGGTGGGCAGCTTGATGCCGAACTGCAGGCCGTAGGGGGCGCTGTGCTCAGCATGCTGCTCGTCCCCATTGAGACGGTAGCGACCCAATACCCGCACGTCGCCGCTGCGGGAGAAATTCCAGGATTCGGGCGTCGCCTCTCCCGTCGGGTCGGCGATATGGTCATGCTGGCGGCTGACCACGGGCAGGGCCACCGACATGCCCCAGCGATCGTTGAAGGTGTAGTCCAGGGAAGTGATCAGGTTGCGGTTGATGGTGCGTTTTTCCAGGGCATCGGTGTTGTCCTGATCGGCGCTGATGTGGGAGCTGCCGCGCCACAGCTGGTCCTGGCGCACATACTCGTAGCGCAGGTCCAGGGTGGCCTGGCCCGGCTGGCTCTGCACGCCCTGGGTATCCCAGCTGGTATTGAGGACACAGAAGGAGGAGCCGCAGGAGGCCTGGGCGGCCAGGGGCAGGGTCAGGGAGGCCGCGAGCAGCAGGCCTGCGGCGGGCAGGGGGCGGAATTGGGTCATGGGGGCGGGGCGTCGAGCGGCGATGAAGTAATGGCGGCCATTGTAGGGGCTCGTCCCCAAGCCTGCATCCGGCTTGCTTAGGCAAAATGACGCGGATCAAAAAAATGGCCCGCCGAGGCGGGCCGAAAACTGTCGAGAGGTTATGCAAACTTGGTTGGGGCTCCTAGTCGAGAGCCACCTGGGCCTTGAGCCACAGGGTGCGGCCGGGCTCGTTCACCCGGGTGGTCTGGTCGAAGCCGGAGATCATGGTGCCGGCGCGGCTGATGGCCTCGGCATAGGTACGGTTGAACAGGTTGTCCACGCCGCCGGAGACCAGCACGCCCTTCTTCGGACGGTAGCCGGCATTTACCGAGAAGACGGCGAAGCCGCCGGTCTCGCCGATGTCCTGGCCGACGATGTTGCCCTGGTTCACGCTCACCCGATCCTGCCGGGCGGCAAGACGCAGCAGGGAGCCGACGGACCACACCTTGTTGTCGTAGGTGGCGCCGAGGCGGGCCTCCAGGGGCGGCAGCTGGGCCAGGGGCGTGCCGTCGGTGTCGTTGTTGCCGCGCACGTAGGCCAGGGTGCCGTCCACCTTCCAGGTATCGCTGAGGGCGTAGCCCAGGTTGGCTTCGGCGCCCCAGGTGGTGGCGTCCACGTTGCGCACGATGGAGGTGGTGCGGGTGCCCGGGCCCATGAAGGCGGGCTTCACGTAGTTGGACTGGACCAGGATGTAGTCGTCGATCTTGTTGTAGAAGGCGGAAACTCCCCCCGTGGTCCGGCCGGACTTGTAGGTCATCCCCAGATCCACCTGGGTGGTCTTTTCCGGCTTGGTATTGAAGGCGCTGAGGGAGTTGGTGCTTTCCTTGGTGCCGCCGATCAGTTCCCAGTAGTCGGGGAAGCGTTCGGTGTGGCCCAGGCCCGCATAGACGGTGGCCGGCAGGTCGAGCAGATCCCGCTCGAAGCGGCCGAAGCCGCTGGTCAGGGTGTCATTGCGGGAATTGCCAGCAGTTGGATTGGCCTTGGTCGTCATGCCAAAAGTGAGGCTGCGGCGCTGGTCTTCCGCATGCCATTGGTCGGCCCGCAGCCCGGCAACCACCCGATCCCGCTCGCCGAGCCAGTGGGTCAGTTCGCCGAAGATGCCGACATTGCGGAACTGGGCATCCTCCGCGCGGTTTTTGCTGGTGTAGGAGGTCGCGTCCTGGTCCATGGAGCTGCGGATGGTGTGCTTGTTGCTCTGGGTATCCAGGCCGAGCACCAGTTTGGTCAGGTCCGCCAGGCGCAGGGTGGCGGCGACGCGTCCCCCCACGGTTTCCCGGTCCGGGTTGCTGACCATCTTTTTGCCGGAGACCTGGCGCAAAGTGTAGTTGTCCATCACGTGGTCGACGTAGTTGTAGAAGGCCTGGGCCTCCAGCTTTTCTACCAGGGCGGACAGGTTGCGCTTCTCGAATTTCAGACCCAGGTTGTCCCGGGCGAACTTGGTGCCGTCCATGCTGCGGTCGGCATAGGCGGCCTGGCCGTCGCTGTGGGCGGCGGACAGCTCCAGCCGGGTATTGTCGTCCGGCGTCCAGCCCACGGCGCCGTTGGCGCTCCAGCGCTGGTAGCGGGAGTGCACGGTGTTGCCGTCGCCGTCCCGGTAGTCGTCCATGCGGGAATTGGTGGCGGTGCCCTGGACATAGAACTCCGGGTTGCCGGCGCGCAGGTCCGCGACCGCGTCGTTGCGTCCGAAGCTGCCGCCCAGGAGGCTGCCGTTGAATTTGACGCCGGGCGCCGCGAAGCGCTGGACGTTGCGTTCGAACAGGACCGTGCCGGCGGAATTGCCCGGGCCGTAGAGCACGGTCTGGGGGCCCTTGATCACGGTCACCCGGTCGTAGGCTTCGGGGAAGACATAAGCGGTGGGCGGGTCCATGCGGTTGCCGCAACCGCCGAGAATCTGTTCGCCGTCGAGCAGGATGTTCAGCCGGGAGCCGGCCATGCCGCGCAGCACCGGGTCGCCGTCGGTGCCACCCTTGCGGATGACGGAGAAGCCGGGAATAGCCTTGAGGAAATCGGCGCCGTCGTGGGCCGGCAGGGGCTGGCGCGGGGCCTTGGGGTCGGTGACCACCTTGAGCGGTTCTTCCATGCGCGGGGCGGTGACGACGACGTCTTCGAGGCTGGTGTCGGCGGCGAAGGCGCTGCCGGAAAAGGCGAGGGTGATGGCCAGCGCGAGCCGGCTCGGTTGCAGTGACATGGAGCTCCCCGGGAAACTGTTTTGATTTGTGAGCGGGGATTCTAGGAAGGCCGGCGGAGGCTGGGAATGCGACATGGTGTCGCAGGCTGGCCGTGGCCCAGGCTTTTCCGGCCGCTAGTGGGGGAGCCGGGGCGGCGGGAGGAAAAATCGGGGCAGAAAAAAAGCCGCTCGACCGAGCGGCTTTTTCGGTGTTGCTGGCAGGACGGCTTACAGGTCCTTGGCGTTCTCGGCCAGGTACTTGGCCACGCCTTCGGTGCTGGCGGTCATGCCCTTCTTGCCCTTGTTCCAGCCGGCGGGGCAGACTTCGCCGTTTTCTTCGGTGAATTGCAGGGCGTCCACCATGCGCAGCATTTCGTCGATGTTGCGGCCCAGGGGCAGATCGTTCACCACCTGGTGGCGCACCGCGCCGTTCTTGTCGATCAGGAAGGAACCGCGGAAGGCGACGCCGGGAGCGGCTTCCACGTCGTAGGCTTGGCAGATCTCGTGCTTGATGTCAGCCACCAGGGGATAGCCGACCTGACCGATGCCGCCCTTTTCCACCGGGGTGTTCTTCCAGGCCAGGTGGGTGAATTGGGAGTCGATGGAACAGCCGATGACTTCCACGCCGCGCTGCTTGAACTCGGCCAGACGGTGGTCGAAGGCGATCAGTTCGGAGGGGCAGACGAAGGTGAAGTCCAGGGGGTAGAAGAACAGGACGGCGTACTTGCCCTTGATTTCGCTGGAGAGCTTGAATTCTTTGATTTCGTTGTTGCCCATCACTGCCTGAGCGGTGAAATCGGGAGCTTGTTTACCGACGAGAACGGCCATGTTGTTTCTCCTGTTGCGTTGGGGGGATTGGAATTATCGGGATTATGCTGGCAGCAAAAAAGCCGCCGCCAGGAACCCCAAAATCTAACCGAGAGCCCCTGCCCGTGTCAATTTAGGCGGGGGCGAAAAGGCTGGGCGTCAGCCCAGGCAGCATGCGGGTGGTATGGGTGGCGGGCTCGGCCACCAGGTTGCCCTGGAACAGGGCTTCAATCACCGGGGTGTCGTGCCAGGGATCGTCCATGAAGGTGAGTCCGGCCTCTTCCACCAGGGTACCGGACCAGTAGGCCTGGGCGACCCGGTTCAGGGCATCCAGATCGAGGCTGTGGGGCAGGTGCAGGTAATCGATCCAGTTGGCGTCGTGGTAGGAGCAGAGGTAGGGGCCCCGGGTGGTGACCGGGGTCAGGCGCTTGCCGAAGACCCGGGCGGGGTGTTTGGCCCGGTAGGTTTCCGCATCGGTACGGGTGGCGAAGAGGAACAGGGCGTGCAGGCGCGAGGGGTAGGGGTTGAAGCGGCGCTGGCGGAAGAATTCCAGGTTGTACTCGGCGAAGTAGTTGTGCACCCGCTGGGAGGCGGCCAGCTCTGGCGGCAGGGGCGTGCCGCCACCGGGGGCGGCGAGGCTGGCGCCGAAGGGGCCGCCGCTCTGGAAATCCCAGTTGGGTAGCTCGTCCTCGGCGTCGAGCCAGGTGTAGAGCTCCAGGGGAGAGGTGCCGCGCAGGAGGTTGTCCATGGCGGCCATTGTGTCAGACGCTGGGCCGTTGTTCAAAGCCGCCGGACGGAAGGTCGTCGGCGTTGCCTTCCTGCACCTCGACCCGCATGACCTGGGCGCTCGGCGGGCCCCGGTGGGCCCATTCGATCAACAGGGCCACGGCCGTGGCCGGACCGCCGGCCAGGGCCTCGACGCTGCCGTCCCGGCGGTTGCGTACCCAGCCGCACAGGCCCAGGGTGTCGGCCTCCCGGCACAGGTAGTAACGGAAGCCCACCCCCTGCACCAGGCCGTGGATGAGCAGATGAACGGTGCGCTCAGGCCGGGGCATCGGCACTGGCCTCCAGTTCGGCCCCCGGGGGTAGCAGGATGGCGGCCCGCTGCCAGGCGTCGGCCAGATCGGCGACGATGTTTTCATCGCCCAGGAGGTCGGTGAAGCCGGAGCGGAATATGAGGGAGCCAGGCTGGGAATTGAGCCCGGCCAGGATGAGGTGGCCGCCCCGCTTGGCCAGGAGCCGTTGCAGGGCTTCCAGGGTGTCCAGGCCGGTGGTGTCCAGGTTGATCACCTGGTGCATGTCCAGGATTAGCAGGCGGGTGCCCTCGGAGTTCTGGTCGATCAGGGTCTGCAGCTTGCCTACGGCGCCGAAGAAGAGGGAACCATAGAGGCTGTAGGCGACTACCGGCTCGCCCTCGGCCCAGGCTGGGTTCCCCAGGCGTTCTACCCTGGTCAGCTCGGACATGCGGTAGATGAACAGCAGGGAGGCCAGGAGCATGCCGATTTCCACCGCCAGGGTGAGGTCGAAGACCACGGTGATGATGAAGGTGGAGAGCAGTATCACCCGGTAATTCATCGAGTAGCGGGGCAGCTCCTTGAATTCGTGCCATTCGCCCATGTTCCAGGCCACCACCATGAGGATGGCCGAGAGGGTGGCCAGGGGCACGTAACTGGCCAGGGGGGCGGCCACCAGGACGATAGCCAGGAGGGTGGCGGAGTGGATGATACCGGCCACCGGGGTGCGGCCGCCGGCCCGGACGTTGGTGCTGGTGCGGGCGATGGCGCCGGTGGCGGCAAAGCCGCCGAGTACCGGGGCTACCAGGTTGGCGATGCCCTGGGCGATCAGCTCCTGGTTCGGGTCATGGCGGTCGTCGATCTGGCTGTCGGCCACCCGGGCCGACAGCAGGGACTCGATGGCGCCCAGCAGGGCGATGGTGATGGCCGGGGAAATGAGATTGCGCAGGGTGGACAGGGACAGCTCCGGCAGGGCGAAGGCGGGCAGGGTCTGGGGAATGCCGCCGAAGCGGCTGCCGATGGTTTCCACCGGGAAATCCACCAGGGCCTGGGCGGCGGTGCCGACGATGAGCACCGCCAGGGGACCGGGCAGGATGCCCAGCAGCGGGATGCGGCCGGCGACCCGCTTGTTCCACAGCACCAGCAGCACCAGGGAGGCAGTGGCCAGGGTCAGGGTGGGCAGGTCGGTGTTGGGCAGGTTGGCCGCCAGGACCTTCATCTTGGCGAAGAACTCCGCCGGCAGGGCTTCCATGTCCAGGCCGAGGAATTCCTTGATCTGGCTGATGAAGATGAGCACCGCGATGCCGTTGGTGAAGCCGATCACCACCGTCACCGGGATGAAGCGGATCAGGGCGCCGAGCCGGGCCACGCCCATGCCGATCATGATCAGGCCGGCGAGCATGGTGGCGATGAGCAGATTGGCCAGGCCGTACTGGGCGACGATGCCGTAGACGATGACGATGAAGGCCCCGGTGGGGCCGCCGATCTGTACCCGGGAACCGCCCAGGGCGGCAATGATGAAGCCGGCGACGATGGCCGTCCAGATGCCGGCGGAGGGCGCAACCCCGGAGGCGATGGCGAAGGCCATGGCGAGCGGCAGGGCGAGGACGCCGACGGTGATGCCGGCGGACAGGTCGCGGGTGAACTGCTCCCGATTGTAGCCGGGCAGTGTGTCAGCGAGCTTGGGACGGAAGAAGAGTTTCATGGGGCCTCGGGATGAACCAGTCAAAAACGGGGGATTGACGTTGGATCGGTGCCGAAGCCCGGTTGGGGCCGTTGCGCCTGGCGATAAACCACTTCTTGGAGCGGGTCAGGGACATGGCGGGCGATGAACTGCAGGAATGGATGGGGAAAATGGGGAATTGGTGCTGCTATTGTCAATTCCGGCGGCCCGCTTGTCCAGAGGCCGGGAGTGGCGAGCGAGGCACCGGGCCGCGGAGGTCGCTGGCCGGTGCCTCCTGGCGCCTCTTACTTCACCCGCATGCCCGGCTGGGCGCCGGAATCCGGGGAGAGGATGTAGAGGCCGCCGGTCTTGCCTTCGCTATCGGAAGCGGCCAGGACCATGCCTTCGGACATGCCGAACTTCATCTTGCGCGGCGCCAGGTTGGCCACCATCACCGTCAGGCGGCCCACCAGGGCGGCCGGGTCGTAGGCGGACTTGATGCCGGCGAA
>DATEZY010000105.1:0-16767 GCA_035255085.1 Azospira sp.
CAGGTTCTGCACCGGCTTGTGGGCGAAGGCGCTCATGCCCACGGCCTCCAGGGCGGCATCCACCCGGGCGGCGACGGTGGCCTGATCCAGGCCCAGGTTGAGGGGGCCGAAGGAGACGTCCTCCCGCACGCTGGCGGAGAAAAGCTGCCGGTCCGGGTTCTGGAACACCATGCCGACCTTGCTGCGCAGGTTGCGCAGGCCGTTGCGGCTGTAGTCCACGGGCTGGCCGGCATAGCGCAGCTGGCCGGTGGCGGGGCGCAGGAGGCCGTTGCTGTGCTGGAAGAGGGTGGTCTTGCCCGAGCCGTTGGCGCCGATCAGGGCGTTGCGACTACCGCGGCAGATGGTCAGGGAACAGCCGTCCAGGCCGAGGCTGCCATCCGGGTAGCGGAAGCCGACCCGGTCCAGTTCCAATAAGGGGTCATGCATCGGAAAACTCACGCCACCCCCAGGCTCAGGGCCACCAGGGCAGCGCCGCCGGCGGCGGCGATGGTGGTGTCCCGGGCGGAGTGGGTATAAACAGGTTCGAGAAAGCGCAGGGGGCCGTCGTTGTTGCGGGCCAGGGCTGCCTGGTGCAGGGCCTGGGAGCGCTGCCAGATCTGGACCGTCAGGTTGGCGATCAGCTCCCCCAGGGAGCGCAGGGACAGGCCGGCACTGGCGTAGCCGAGGCGGGCGGCCTGGGCGGTGCGCATGTCATGCACCGCCTCGGAGAAGACGAACAGGGTGCGGTAGCACAGCACCATGATGTCGAGCAGAATTTCCGGGGTCTTGAGGCGGCGCAGCAGGGCGATCAGGTCGGTCAGGGGCGTGGTCAGCACCAGGAACAGCAGGGCGGCCAGGCCGCCGAGGGAGCGGCTGATCACCTGGGTCACCTGCTGCAGGCCGGCGCTGGTGGTGTGCAGTCCCAGGCCGTCGGCGGCGCTGCGGTCCACCGACAGGGCCAGGGAGAGGGCGCTGATGGCGAGGAAGAACAGGGCCGGGGCGGCCACCCGCAGGTAGAGCATGGCCGGCACCCGGGGGCCGACCAGGGTGACGGCAACCAGGAGGGCGGTGACCAGCAGGCCCGCTTCCAGCCGGCTGGCGGCGAGGAAGGCCGCCACCAGGCCGCCCAGGGCGAACAGGCCCTTGGCGCAGGGCGCCACCTGGCGCCAGCGGTTGGCGTAGGCCGACTGCTCAACCAGCATGGGCGTCCTGGCCGGGACGGCTCGCGTTGCCGGTGGTGGTGTCCTGGGCCCGTTGCGCCTTCTGCGCTTCTTCCGCCTCTTTCTGTTGTCGCTTCATTTTTTCCCGGGTGATGGAGGCGCCCAGGTAGTAGCCGATGAAACCGGCGCCGATGGCCGCCTGCAGGGCGAAGAGCAGGGAGGCGATTTCCTCGCTGGCCGGCTCCAGCAGGGGCTGGAACCAGGGCTGGTAATGGGGGGCGATTTCGCCGATGAGGTCTCGGGCCTTGTTGTCGGCGCCGGCGAAAATCTCCACCGGCTTGCCGTCCGGGCCGGCTTCCGGCTTTTGCACCAGCCACAGGGGCAGGATGGCCAGCAGCACCACGGCGATCAGCAGCAGCAGGTTCTGGTGGCGCTTCATGCCCGGGCTTCCGTCTCGCCCAGGACGCGCATGTCCTTCAGCTCCTGGGGATTGAAGCGGGCCAGGGTATTGAAGATGACCACGGTGAGCAGGCCTTCGCTGATGGCCAGGGGCACCTGGGTGACGGCGAAGATGCCGGCAAACTTGAGGAAGGAGGCGGTGAAGCCGCCCACCGGGTCGGGGAAGGCCCAGGCCAGCTGGACCGAGGTGACCACGTAGGTGAGCAGGTCCGCCAGGCTGGCGGCGAGGAAGATGCTGACGGCGAAGGAGGCCTTGAGGCGCCGGGCCAGACGGAACACGCCAGCGGCGGCGAAGGGGCCGACGATGGCCATGGAGAAGAGGTTGGCGCCCAGGGTGGTGAGGCCGCCGTGGGCCAGCAGCAGGGCCTGGAACAGCAGCACCACGGCGCCGATGGGGGCCATGGCGGCCGGGCCGAAGAGCACGGCGCCCAGGCCCGTGCCGGTGGGGTGGGAGCAGCTGCCGGTGACCGAGGGCAGCTTCAGGGCGGAGAGCACGAAGGTGAAGGCGGCGGCGACGCCGAGCAGCATGCGCTGTTCCGGATGCTCCCGCACCCGCTTGTTCACGGCATACACGCCATAGGCGACGAACGGGGCCGCGGCGATGCTCCAGCCTACGGCATGTTCGATTGGCAGAAAGCCTTCCATGATGTGCATGACTGATCCCTTGGCGTGCAGGAAAAGAGTGCCGTCTGGGGGAATGGGGGTCGGAGGATGGGTCGCGCTAGGAGGTGAAGCTTCGAGCCTGCGGCGAATCATCAAGACCGTTCCCGTCACCCCGGAGAATGGCGCTACATGAGATTCGGGCCGGTCTTCTGGCTTGCCGTCTATCTTCTCCAGCGACCTTCCCGTGGGTGAGCACAGTGGCGTGAGGTGGAGTCGTCAGGCATACAGCAGCGGGGGCTGCGCCGGACTGTCTGGGGCTATCCCAAGGTCACCGGCTTCCCGTTTCACCGGCCCCACGGACGTGGAGCGCGGCACCCGAATAAGGGGGCGATGATAGACGAAGGGCCCCGGCCGTGCAATAAAAAGTCTTTTTGAAACGCGTGGATAGCCGCGTTTTCAGCCAGGTTTTCCTGGCCCTGGCGGGGCCTTCAGGCGGTCTGCAGCAGCTTGCCGAATTCCGCCGCATTCATCGGCTTGCCGAACAGATAGCCCTGCATCTCCAGGGCGCCGAGGCTGCCCAGGTAGTCGGCCTGGACGTCGGTTTCCACCCCTTCGGCCACCAGGTTGAGATCCAGGCCGGCGGCAATGGCGACGATGGCCCGCACGATGGGGGAGTCTTCCTTACCCGCCTCGATTTCCCGCACGAAGGACTGGTCGATCTTCAGGGTGGTCACCGGCAGGTGGCGCAGATAGCTGAGGGAGGAATACTGGGTGCCGAAATCGTCGATCGCCACCCGGATGCCTTCCTCGGCCAGGCCGGCCAGTTTCAGGGCCATGGACTGGTGGTCGGCAATGAAGGAATTTTCCGTGATTTCGATTTCGAAGCGCTGGCGGGGAATGCCGTAGCGGTCCACCGTGGCCAGCAGGCGCTGGCAGAAGTCGCTTTCGGCCAGCACCAGGGGCGGCACATTGACCGACATGCGGGCCAGGTCCAGGCCGTCCCCGTACCACTGGCGCAGGGTGCGGCAGGCCTGGTCGATGACCCAGTAGGTGAGGGCGCTCATCATGCCGATTTCCTCCACGGCGCCGAGGAAAGTGCCGGCGGACACCAGGCCCTGGGCCGGATGGCGCCAGCGGATCAGGGCTTCGCAGCCGACGATGCGGCGCGTTGCCGAATCCACCTGGGGCTGGTAATGCAGCTCGAACTGCTCCTGCTCCATGGCCCGCCGCACCTCGTTGCCGAGGCACAGGCTGCGGCTGGTGGAGTCGTCCATGGCCGGCTGGAAAAAGCCGTAGCCGTTCTTGCCCCGGGCCTTGACGTGATACATGGCGATGTCGGCGTGACGCAGCAGGGTTTCGCTGTCGTTGCCGTCGCCGGGAAAGAGGGCGATGCCGACGCTGGCGGTAAGGAAAACCTCGTTGCCGTCGATGTCGAAGGGGGCCGTCACATCGGCCACCAGCTTGGCTGCCACCGTGGCCGCATCTTCCTGGCTGGCCAGATCGGGCAGCAGGATGGTGAATTCGTCGCCCCCCACCCGGGCCAGGGTGTCGCCTTCGCGCAGGGCGCCCTGCAGGCGCTGCGCCACCTGCTGCAGCAGTTCGTCCCCCTTGAGGTGGCCGAAGGTGTCGTTGGCCAGCTTGAATCGGTCCAGGTCCACGAACATCATGGCCGCCCGGGCGCCGCTGCGCCGGGCCTGCACCATGGCCAGGCCGAGCCGGTCCCGGAACAGGGTGCGATTGGGCAGCCCGGTGAGGACGTCGTGGTAGGCGAGATAGGTGAGGCGGCTCTCCGCCACCTTCTTTTCAGTCACGTCCCGGGCAATGCCGTACAGCCGGCTGGAGAGGGCCGGGCCGCCCTTTGCCAGGGGCAGGTCGAGTTCGACGGGGACGAAGCTGACCTCGAAGCTGCGCTCTTCGGCCGCCTCGCCGTTGCAGACGACGCCAAATTCGATGGTGCGCAGGCCGTCGGTGCGCTCAAGCACGTAGCGCACCTTCTCCACATCGCCAGGAACGATCAGGGAAAGGAGCGAGCGCCCGAGCAGGGCCGGGGCGGCAAAGCCGATCAGGTCGGCGACCCGGTCATTGACGAAGGTGAAGCGCAACTCTTCATCCAGGGTGAAGATGAGATCGGGGGAGGCTTCCACCAGGAAGCGGTGCATGCGTTCGGAGATTTGCAGTTGCTGCGCCATTTCCTGGTTGGAGTGCTTGAGCTGGCGCCGCTGCAGGGCCATCTCGACCCGGTGCAGCAGTTCGTCCGGTTCGTAAGGCTTGCGCACGTAGTCCGTCGCCCCCAGGCGCAGGGCGCCGATGGCCGACTCGATCATGGTGTCGCCGCTCACCACCAGCACCGTGGTATCGATGCCGGCGCGCCGGATCATCTCCAGCAGGTCCAGGCCATTGATGTCGCCCAGGTGCAGGTCGAGCAGCATCAGATCCACCTGGCCGGCCATGAGCTGCATCAGGGCCGACTGCCCGCCGTCGCAGGACTGGGTCTGATAGCCCCGGCTGCGCAGCAGGAGGCAGACGCTGTCCCGCAGGCGCGGCTCGTCGTCGACGACCAGCAGGTTCGGCGGTGCCATGGCTTGATGAGCGCCCAATTTTTCTCCCCTATCTGCCATGCCTGAAGTCTTGTCTCGCAAGCCTATTGCCGCCGACCCGAGGGGTCAGCCTGTCTGTCGGGTCATGGGCAACAGCACCTGGAAGCGGGTGCCGTCGTCGCCAGAGCGGCAGTTGATCAGGCCGTTCAATTCGCGCACCAGCTGCCCGACGATGGCCAGGCCCAGGCCTTGATGCTCGCCTGCCTTGCTGCTGGCCACCTGCTGATACAGGCGGGCCAGCACTTCCCGGGGGATACCGGGGCCGTTGTCTTCGACGCGTATTTCCACATGGGACGGGCCGGCTTCGCCCAGGCCCCAGGGGGCCGTGGCGACACAGATGCTGCCGCCCTTGGGCATGGCCTCCATGGCGTTCTTGATCAGGTTCACCAGCAACTGCTTGAGCCGGTCCCGGTCGGAGACGATGGTCGGCACCTTGTCGGCCAGGGCCAGGCGAATTTCCACCGGGCCCGCCTGGGGCATGGACTTGCGGATCAGGCTCACCAGATCGCCGATGGTGCGGTTGAGATCGACCTGGCCTGGTGCGCTCGGTGGGATATCTGCTTCCGGGCTGGCTTGCTGCCGGGCCGATTTCAGCAACTTGGCGGCCCGGTCGATTTCTTCCCTGACGATGGCCAATTCCGGCTGGGCCGAACCCTTGCTGGCGTTTTCCGTCTCCAGGATGGCCACATAGTTGCGAATGATCGCCAGGGGGTTGTTCAGTTCATGTACCAGGCGGTTCAGCCGGCCGTCATCCGCGGCCGGGTTGGTGGCCGAGGCCAGGGGGAAAGCCTCCAGCCGGCTCGTCTGGGCCAGGCGCTCGGCGCTCATGCGCCCGAAATAGGCCAGGCAGGGCAGCTTCTGCCCCAGGGCGGCGGCCTGGTCGGCGCTGGCGATGGGCGCCACCAGGATGGTCGGGCAGGTGGAGCGGCTGCGCAGGGGCAGATACAGCACGCCGGCGCCGCCGAGGCTGCGCAGCAGCTGTTCATCGAGCACCTCCAGCCCCCTGCCGCCACCCATGACGAGCTGGGGGCCGGCCTGCATCGACCGGGCCAGCAGCGCGGCACTGCTCCCGGCGACGAACTCCAGCTGGGCGACGCGCGATGAGTGGACTGAGAGTGGCGCTGCCGGCGAGGCACCCAGGAGCCTTGCCCTGTAGCGTTCGCTGGCGCCTGGCGTCGGCTCGAAACAAAGGCTCGCCTCAACCTCGAACAGCAGGTTGGCCGCCTGCACGGTGGCCTGCAGCGCCAGCTGGTGCGTGTTGGCCTCGGGGAAACCGCTCAGCGCCTGATTGACCAGCAGGATGTCCCGTACCCGGGCCGCCAGCTGGTCGTCCCTGGCTGCCGTTGCCTTGGTTGCTGCCGCCGGCTCGGCTTCAGCCTCAGTCATTTTCTGGGTGGAAAGCTTGATGCCGAATTGCTCGGCCAGGCGCTGCAATTCGGCTTCGACCCCGTCCAGCAGCTCATCTTCATGGCCGATGGCGGTATCGCACAGGGTCAGGGCCTCGGGAGTCAGGGCCGTGGGCTGCTGACCCCGGGTGTTTGCCAAACATTCGGCTAGGCGCACGATGCGCACCAGCAGGGGGGCCGAGCGGAGGCGCTCCAGGGGCTCGTGGTGGTAGAGCACGCTGTCGCCGAGGAAGGAGTCTAGGCCCCACTTCTCCACCAGCCAGGCGCCCACTTCCACGTGGGTCAGGGCGAAGACACCATGCTCGACGGTGCACAGGGACTCACCGTCCTCGTGTTCGCGGAAAATGCGCTTGTAACCTTCCGGGTCGGTGGCCAGCATGGCCAGGCGGCCAACGTCGTGCATCAATCCCCCTAGATAGGCCTCGTCCGGGCTGGGGTAGTCCAGGCGCCGGGCCAGTTCCCGGGCGATCAGGGCGCAGCGCAGGGAGTGTTCCCAGAAATCGTCCAGGTTCACCTCGCGAATGTCCGCGAAGTGATTGAACACGCGCATCACCGACTCGTTGATGACGATAGTCTTGACGGCATTGACGCCGAGCAGGGACAAGCACTGATCAAGGCTGGCCGGGCGGTTCCGGCCGAGGAAGGCGGCGGAGGTGGCGGCAGAAAAGGTGCGGGAGACCAGGCCCACATCCCGGCCGATCAGGGCGGCCAGGTCGCCCAGGTACAGGTCATCCCGCTGGATCAGATCGAGCAGTTGCATCAGGACGGGCGGCATGGCCGGCAAACGCGACAGCGTCAGCTTGCCGCGAATGTCCCGCCGTGGACGGGCGGGGTCCGGCACGCCGGCGCTCCCGGCTGGATATAGGCCGAGGCTGGGGCTTTCCGCTGTTGGGTTGTCCATTGTCTCTCCCCTTTATCGGCATCCTTTTCCGGGGATCGAGCCCTGGATGGATGCTTGCTCGTCGCTCGGTTGAGCGATCAATCGCGGGTTGTCTTTGGTCATACTGTACGCCCTTTGCCTTCCCTGAACTGTGCGGTATTTCCTGAAAATTCCGCCGCTTGCGTCGGGTTGTTCGGGTCGTTTCCATGTTTTGGCATACCCACGGTGGATATTGATGCCCACGGCCGGGCTTGGTTCCGTGGTGGTGCAAGAAAAATCGCGGGACCATCCGGCCCGGTGCCCGGTCGCCGCTTCCCTGCTTCCAGGGGAGGTAGGCAAAGGGCAGGGGGAGGGAGGGGCGCCCATTTTTTGGTCAGGGTAAGCCAATCCCTGTTGCCAGGCCCTTCTTGCTGGGCTGCCCCCAGGCACCCCACAGACTTATCCACAGAATTTGTGAATTAAACTATTGCATCCGCCCCGGACTTGTTTGCATAATCAACGCTTAAATTTTTTGCAGTCATCTGCAACCAATACTCCGAATCCTTCCATGACCCGCTGCGCTGCCGCCCTGCCGAAGCTGCACAACCTGCCCGAGTTGGCAGGCGTTGCCGCATCTGCAGTATCCGTAGTCGTCAGCGTAGTAGGCGTCGTAGGCGTAGTCGTCGTCGCGCCGCTGGCGGGTTCGGATCGGTAGAAACAGTCCCACAGAATTCATCCGAAAACCCCCGCCGGCGCGGCAGCCCGGCGGGGGTTTTTGTTTTTGTACCCGCCGGACCGCAAGGGCAATCGACAGGAGAGCACCATGAACGCCTCAACAGCCTCAAGCACTTCCCTTTGTTCCGACGCGCCGCAAGCCGCGCCGGAAACCCTCACCGGCGCCCAGTTGGTGGTCCGCCTGCTGGAGCGCCAGGGCATCACCACCGTCTCCGGCATTCCCGGCGGCGCCATCCTGCCCTTCTACGACGCCCTTTCGGCCTCCGAGCAGATCGAGCACGTGCTGGCCCGGCACGAGCAGGGCGCCGGCTTCATCGCCCAGGGCATGGCCCGGGCCAGCGGCCAGCCGGCCGTCTGCCTGGCTTCCTCGGGCCCCGGGGCGACCAACCTGCTGACGGCTATTGCCGACGCCAAGCTCGATTCCATTCCCATGGTGGCCATCACCGGCCAGGTGCCGCGCAGCATGATCGGCACCGACGCCTTCCAGGAGGTGGATACCTACGGCCTCTCCATTCCCATCACCAAGCACAATTTCCTGGTCAATTCCGCCGAGGAATTGCTGCAGGTGATTCCCCGGGCCTTTACCCTGGCCGCTTCCGGCCGGCCCGGCCCGGTGCTGGTGGATATCCCCAAGGACGTGCAGAACCAGAGCATCGAGGTCAGCGAATGGCCCGCTCCCGGCGGGCGCGAGGCCCTGCCTGAACCAGACCTGGCCGCCATTGAAGCCGCTGCGGCCATGATCAACGCCGCCGAGCGACCCATCCTTTACCTGGGCGGCGGCGTCGTCCATTCCGGTGCCAGTGCGGCGGCGGTGGCCCTGGCGGAGAAGGCGTCCCTGCCCACCACCATGACCCTCATGGCCCTGGGCGCCATGCCGGTGGACCATCCCCTGTCGATCCACATGCTCGGCATGCACGGCCCCCGCTACACCAACCTGCTGCTGGAAGAGTGCGACCTGCTGATCGCCGTGGGCGCCCGCTTCGACGACCGGGCCACGGGCAAGGTCTCGGCTTTCTGCCCCAAGGCCAAGATCATCCATATCGACATCGACCCCTCTGAGCTGGACAAGATCAAGAATGCCCACGTCGGCATCGCCGGCGACGTGGGCCAGGTGCTGGAAAAGCTCTCGCCCCTGGTGGAGGCCCACCTGCGCAAGCGCTGGCTGACCCACGTGGGCGACCTGCGCTCCCGCTTCCGCCTGCAGCGGCCCAACCTGGACAATCCCTTGAGCCATTACGGCCTGATCCAGGCCGTGGCCGATTGCCTGGACGATTCCGCCGCCATCGCCACCGACGTGGGCCAGCACCAGATGTGGGTGGCCCAGGCCTACCCCCTGCGCCGGCCCCGCCAATGGCTCACCTCCGGCGGTCTGGGGACCATGGGCTTCGGTGTCCCCGCTGCCCTGGGGGCCGCCCTGGCCGAGCCTGAGCGCACTGTGGTCTGCTTCACCGGCGACGGCAGCATCCTGATGAACATCCAGGAACTGGCCACCATCGCCGAGACCGGCGCCAACCTGAAAATCGTGCTCATGAACAACGAAGCCCTGGGCCTGGTGTACCAGCAACAGAGCCTGTTCTACGGCAAGCGCCACTTCGCTTCCAAGTTCGCCGGCCAGCCCGACTTCCTCAAGGTCGCCGAGGGCTTCGGCATCGACACCCTGGACCTCAACGCTGCAACCGACCCCCAGGCCGCCCTGCGGGAGGTTCTGCAGCGCCCCGGCCCCTGCCTGATCCATGCCCGCATCGATATGGAAGAGAAGGTCTACCCCATGGTGCCCCCCGGCGCCGCCAACACCGACATGATTGGAGGCTGAGATGTACGCCCGCGTCGAACCGATTCGCCACAACGATCAACAAGCCCAGTCTCAATCCCGCCCCGGCCGCGTCGTGCTGGAACTGGAAGTGAATAACCACCCGGGGGTGATGTCCCACGTGGTTGGCCTCTTTTCCCGTCGCGCCTACAACGTGGAAGGTATCCTCTGCCTGCCCGTGGGCGACGGCAGCATCAGCCGCATCTGGCTATTGGTCCTGGAAGATGGCCGCCTGGAGCAGATGGTGAAGCAGGTGGAAAAGCTCGAAGACGTCCGCACCCTCCGCCGCCACGGGGCGGATCATGCGGTGTTCGAACGGCTGGAGGAATTTTTCCAGTAAGGGAAGAAAACGCAGCCTGTCTTGCTTCGGTCCTTCGTGGATCTTGGGAGGGAGGCTGCGTTTCAAGGGCTGGAGGCCGCTGCGTCCTGCCTTACACCCGGCCCGCGCTTACAAACGGGTACGATTTCCCGGGGCCGGTTTGTGTCTAATGTGGCATCGCTGGGTATTTCCAGAACACTGTGTAGGGAGCGATGCCATGAAGAATCGCAAAGTTTTTCTCGCTGGATTGACCCTCATGCTGCTCAGCCCCCTGGCCAACGCTGATTTGGCCAAGGCCGGGCACGAGGTGAAGGAAAGTGCCGTGGAGGCTGCCAAAAAAACCGCCCAGGTAGGCCGGGAAATCGGTCACGCCACGGCTGAAACGGCCAAAGCGGTGGGCCATGCCGTAGCCGATGGGGCGCGCAAGGGCTATCACGCGACCCGGGACGCGTTGAGCGATGGCTCCTCGTCCCATTCCAATCCGCCGGCTGATGAAACCAAGGGCCGGGAACCCAATCAATCCAATTAGGTTCCCAGCCCCTGGGACGCCCGCCGGTGCCGGGAAATCCCCCGCAGTCAAAGCACCGGGTTGTTAGCTATCATTTTCGGACTGATTCAGTGGAGCTGATTCAGCGCCAGGGGCGTTGCTGCCTCCTGGCCCGTCGACTAAAAAAAGGAAAACCATCCCCATGGATATCGCCCGTATTGCCCAGACCCGTTACACCACCAAGGCTTTCGATGCCAGTAAGACCATTCCCCAGGAACAGATCGACCAGCTGTGCGCGGTGCTGCGCCATGCGCCGTCCTCGGTCAATTCCCAGCCCTGGCATTTCGTCATCGCCGCCACCCCGGAAGCCAAGCAGCGCATCACCAAGGCGACCCAGCAGGGCTTTGCCTACAACGAACCCAAGGTGCGCAATGCCTCCCACGTGGTGGTGCTGTGCGCCAAGATGAGCCTGGACGATGCCCACCTCCAGGCGGTGCTGGCCCAGGAGCAGCAGGACGGCCGCTTTGCTTCCCCCGAAGCCATGGCCAACCAGGACAAGAGCCGGCGCTTTTACGTGAACCTGCACCAGGCCGAGCTCAAGGACGAGCGTGCCTGGATCGAGCGCCAGGTCTATCTGGCCCTGGGCACCCTGTTGCTCGGCGCCGGCGCCCTGGGGATCGACGCCTGCCCCATGGAAGGTTTTGACGGGACCATTCTGGATGCCGAACTTGGCCTGGCCGAGCGGGGACTCTCCGCCGTGGTACTGGTGGCCCTGGGCTACCGGGGCGCGGACGACTTCAACGCCGCCCTGCCCAAGTCCCGCCTGGCGAATGAGGCGGTATTTACCACTCTCTGAGGGGTTTCAAGCTTCCGGGGGCCGTGCTGGCTCCCGGAAGTCATCTAGGCAGCTACAGCACCCAGCTTACGCCGATCATCGCCAGCCGCCCCAGGGCGGCCACGCCCAAGGCTACTGCTACCGACAGCCCCACCGAGAACAGTGCTTCCCTGCGCCCGATACTTTTCAGCATGACAGCGAAGGTTGAGAGGCAGGGCACGTAGAAGGTGAGGAAGATGAGGAAGGTGGCGATCTGCACCGTATTCAGCACCGGGGCGATGTCCAGGGTGCCCAGGGCCTGGTACACCATCAGCAGCGACAGTTCCTTGCGCAGCACGCCGAACAGGATCGGCACCCCCAGCACCACCGGCAGGCCCAGCCACCAGTGGGTGATGGGGGTGAGCAGGGTGTTGATGATAGTATCGGCGCCGACGTGGGCGAGCAGGGCCAGCACCACGCTGCCCGCTACCAGCAGGGGGGTGACGATGGTGACGATGTCGCTGGTGCGTTCCCATGTGGTCGCCAGCAGGTTTTTCCAGCGGGGCAGGGCGTAGGAGGGGATCTCCTGGATCAGGCCCGGGCCGGCGCTGGGGTAACGTCGGGTGAGCAGCTTGCCGGCCACGGCGATGATCAGGAGGGTAAGCAGGAACAGGGCGAACACCCCTTCCCAGCCCAGGTACTTGCCCCCCAGGGCGAGGATGATGGCCGAGCGGGCGGAGCAGGGGACGAAGGTGATGAGTACGGAGGCGACGATGCGCTCCCGGCCGTGGCTGGAGCTGGCAGCGGCGGAAATGGCCGGCACGTTGCACCCCAGGCCGAGCAGGAAGGGCACGGCGACGCCGCCGTGCAGACCGATGTGGTGGAAGCCCCGGTCCACCACGAAGGCCACCCGGTGCATGATGCCCGACTCCTCCAGGGCCACCAGCAGCAGCACCAGGGGCAGCATGTAGGGCACGACGATGCCGATCAGGCCCACCAGGCCGTCGGCCACGGCCCGGGCAACGACGCCGCTGGTGCTGGTGGGCTGCCATTGGCCGACCCAGGCGCCCAAGGGCGCGGAGGTCCAACTATCGAGGAAGGTGCTGACCTGGAATACCATGAAAAGCACCAGGGCGAATACCGACAGGCTGCCGATGAGGCCCCACTGGGGATGCAGGAAGAGGCGGTCGAGCCACAATTTCCAGCCGGGTTGTTCGGCGCTGCCGGCAAAGCGGGTCACCTGCTCGTGCAGCAGGGCCGAGCGGTGGTGCCGGTCGGCGTGCAACTCGTCGGCCAGGGGGCGGGGCAGGGCCCGTTCCGCCTTGGTTCTGGCGGCTGAAATGGCGGGAATGAGGTCGGGGAAGTGGCTGGCCATTTCCCGGCTGAAGTAGTCGTTGTTCTCCGCCAGTTGCATCAGCAGCAGGGGCCGGGGCACGCGGAAGGCGCATTCGATGCGGGGCCGGGCCAGCAGTTGGTTGAGGGCTTCCAGGCTGTCGCTGATGTGGGGGCTGGGGCGCTGGGGCAGGGGACAGGTCTTTTCCCGGGCGGCGGTCATGGCCGCCTCGAACAGGGCGGCGATGCCCTTGCCCATGTGGGCTACCGTGGGCACCACCGGCACGCCCAGGCGTTCGCTCAGGGCCCGGATGTTGATGTAGAGGCCCTTGGCCCGGGCCTCGTCCAGCCGGTTGAGGGCCAGCACGACGGGCTTGCCCAGCAGGCTCAGTTCCTGGGCAAGTTCCAGGTCCCGCTCCAGGGCGGTGGCATCCACCACCTGGATCAGCACATCCGGGGCGGCGAAGGCGCTCTCGGGCTGGGCGGCGTCGTGGCGCGCCACTTCCGGCCAGCAGTCGCCCCACAACAGGTACTTGAGCATGACCCAGCCCGCTTCGTCCAGGTCGTGGAGGGCGGTCAGGGACGGCATGTCCACCAGGGAGGCCTGTTCCAGGCCGATCTTGACGTCGCACTCGGCATAGCGCAGCTCGCTGCCAGCCAGGCTGCCGTCCCGTACCGTGGTGCTGGAAGCGGCGTCGAAGATGGTGCTCTTGCCGGTGCGGGGCAGGCCCACCAGGGCGATGCGGGGGCGGCGGGCGCCGCGCAGCAAGGTGGTGGGCAGGGGGACGGTGCTGATCTGGGAGCGAGGCGGCATGAACGGGGCCGAATGTTCAGAGGGTTGGGGAACCGCACGGTCCGGGGCGGAAGGGGCGGGGCGCCTATGTTAAAATCGGCGACCATTCTAGCGCTTGAGTCAGTCCATGTCCGGCAACACTTTTGGCACCCTGTTTACCGTTACCTCCTTCGGCGAATCCCACGGCCCGGCCATCGGCTGCGTGGTGGATGGCTGCCCCCCGGGACTGGAACTGACTGAGGCCGATATCCAGGCCGAACTGGACCGGCGCAAGCCCGGCACATCCCGCCACGTGACCCAGCGCCGGGAGCCGGACACCGTCGAGATTCTTTCCGGCGTCTTCGAAGGCAAGACCACCGGCACCCCCATCGGCCTCCTTATCCGCAACCAGGACCAGCGCAGCAAGGATTACGGCAATATCGCCAGCACCTTCCGCCCGGGTCATGCGGACTACGCCTACACCCAGAAATACGGCTTCCGCGATTACCGCGGCGGCGGCCGTTCCTCCGCCCGGGAGACCGCGGTGCGCGTGGCTGCCGGGGCCATCGCCCGCAAGTGGCTGCAGCAGCGCTATGGCATCAGCATCCGCGGCTGGATGAGCGCGCTCGGTCCCATCGAGATTCCCTTTGTCAGCGCCGCCGACATCGACGGCAATGCCTTCTTTGCCCCCAACGCCGCCCTCGTGCCGCAGTTGGAGGCCTACATGGATGACCTGCGCAAATCCCTGGATTCGGTCGGCGCCAAGATCACCGTTACCGCCACCGGCGTGCCTCCGGGCTGGGGCGAGCCGGTCTATGACCGGCTGGATGCGGAAATTGCCTACGCCATGATGGGCATCAACGCCGTCAAGGGCGTGGAAATCGGCGCCGGCTTTGCCTCCGTGGCCCAGAAGGGCAGCGAGCACGGCGACGAGATGACCCCGGCCGGTTTCCTCTCCAACAACGCCGGCGGCGTCCTCGGCGGCATTTCTACCGGCCAGGACATCGTGGTGAACATGGCCATCAAGCCCACCTCGTCCATTGCCCAGCCGCGCCAGTCCGTGGATGTGCAGGGCAATCCGGTAGAGGTGGCGACCCAGGGGCGCCACGACCCCTGCGTCGGCATCCGCGCCACCCCCATCGCCGAAGCCATGCTGGCCCTGGTGCTGATGGACCACGCCCTGCGCCACCGGGCCCAGTGCGGCGACGTGGTCTGCGCCACGCCGGTCATTCCCGCCGCACCCGGCCGGGGCTGACACCGGGCCTTGCCCCCTCTCTCCCCGCCGAAGGTGCGGGGGAGATGGTTTGATGGGCTGGCCCCGCTAGGTTTAAAGGGCCGCAAGCCGGGGCTGCGCATCCGGTAAAATCGCCGGATGCGCGATCTCCCCTACTGGCGTCTTTCCGGCTACTACTTCTTCCACTTCGCCTTCGTCGGCGTCTTCCAGCCCTATTTTGGGCTGTATCTCCAGTCCATCCAGTTTTCCGCCTGGGAAATCGGCCTGGTGCTGAGCCAGATGGCGCTGATGCGCCTGTTTTCCCCTGCTGTCTGGGGTTGGTTGGCGGACCGGGCGCGGCAACGCATCCCCTTGGTGCGCCTGGCTGCCGGGGTGAGCGTGGTGGTGTTCCTCCTGTTCTTCTTCGTGCGCACCCTGGCGCCCATGCTGGCGGCCATGGCACTGCTGGCCTTTTTCTGGTCCGCCTCCCTGCCGTTGATGGAAACCCTGGTGTTCGACCATCTGCACCGGGAACCCCTGCGCTACAGCCGCATCCGCCTGTGGGGCTCCATCGGCTTCATCGTCACCGTGCTCTGTGCCGGCTTTCTCCTCGATCGGCTGGCGCCGGTGAGCGTGCTGTGGGTGTCCTTCATCCTGATGTTCGGCATCCTCGGCTGCGCCCTGGCCGTGCCCGAGGGGCCGACCCCGCCCCATCACGAGGATGCGCCGCCGGTGTCGGCCATCCTTGCCCAGGGTAGGGTGCGGGCCCTGCTGCTGGCCTGTTTCCTCATGTCGGCGGCCCACGGCGCGCTCTACGTGTTCTACTCGATCCATCTCTCGGACCAGGGCTACAGCAAGACGACGGTGGGGGCCATGTGGTTCCTCGGGGTGCTGGCGGAGATTGGCGTCTTCCTTTTCATGTCCCGCCTGCAGCGCCGCTTTTCCCTGCGCTTCCTGCTGCTCGCCGCCTTTGTCGCCGCCGTGCTGCGCTTCCTGCTCATCGGCTGGGCGGTGGAGTGGTTCGCCGTGCTGCTCTTCGCCCAGTTGCTGCACGGCCTGACCTTCGCCGCCTACCACGCCAGCGCTATCGCTGCCATCAACCGCTGGTTCCCGGGGCGCTGCCAGGCCCGGGGCCAGGCTCTTTATTCCAGCCTTTCTTTTGGAGCCGGCGGCCTCCTGGGCGGTCTAATCAGTGGCTGGAGTTGGGATCATTGGGGCAGCGCCATCACTTTCTCCCTGGGTTCGGCCTTTGCCCTGGCCGGACTGCTGGTGGTGGCGGTGTGGGTAAAAGAGGGTGCTGTCGGCGCAAAATCCTAGTGGCGCGTTATTGCAGCCATCAATCTTGGCTTGAGGTGTTTATGGTGTCTTGGCGCAAAGTTGGCGTGTCTTTGTTGCTGGCGTCCCTGCTGGCTGCCTGTAGCACGGTGCAGACCACTTCCGGCGGCATGGTCGGGGTGGAGCGTGCCCAGACCATGGGCCTGTCGGCCGGCCAGGTGAATGGCCAGGCCAGCCAGGCCTATCGCACGACCTTGCAGGAGGCGGAAAAGAAGCAGCAGCTCAACCGTAATCCGGCCCAGGTGGCCCGGGTGCGGGCCATTGCCGACCGTCTCATCCGGGTGACTTCGGCCTTCCGACCCGATGCGCCCGGCTGGCGCTGGGAAACCAATGTGCTGACCTCGCCCGAGGTCAATGCCTGGTGCATGCCCGGGGGCAAGATCGCCGTCTATACGGGGCTGCTGGAGAAGGTGAAGCCGACCGACGACGAGCTGGCGGCGGTGATGGGCCACGAGATCGCCCACGCCCTGCGCGAGCACGGGCGGGAGAAGGCGACCCAGTCCATGGGGGTCGGACTGGCGGCGGCCATCGGCGGCGCTATCATCGGCTCCCGTTTCGGTATCGATCCCAGCCTGGGGCAGAACGTGCTCGGCTCCGTCGGCGACCTGGCTTTCATGCGGCCCAATTCCCGGGAAATGGAGGCCGAGGCTGACCGCATCGGCGTCGAACTGGCGGCCCGGGCCGGCTACGACCCTCACGCCGCCATCTCCCTGTGGCAGAAGATGGAGCAGGTGTCCAACGGCGAGCCGCCCCAGTGGCTGTCCACCCACCCTTCCCACGAAAGCCGCATCGCCGAATTGCGCCTTTATGCCGAGCGGGTTAATCCCCTCTATGAGGCTGCCCACAAGGGGCGTTGAGGGTGCCGCAGCGGCTGACATGGGCAAAGC
>DATEZY010000106.1:0-2953 GCA_035255085.1 Azospira sp.
GGATCTGTCCCTGACCGAACAGCTGACCATCCTCGGTGTGCTGCTGCTCACTTCCAAGGGCGCCGCAGCCGTGACCGGCGGTGGCTTCATCACCCTGGCGGCCACCCTGGCTACCCTGGGCGGCAAGCTGCCGGTGGAAGGTCTGGCCCTGCTGCTGGGGGTGGATCGCTTCATGTCCGAAGCCCGTGCCATCACCAACCTGATCGGCAACGGCGTTGCCGCCGTAGTGGTTTCCAAGTGGGAAAACGCCCTGGATTCCGAGCGCATGACCCGGGTGCTGAATGGCGAAACCGTGGAAGAGGCGGATGAACCCGAAGCTGTGGCCGATGCGGCGCTCAAGCCCGCCGACCTGGCCAAGGCTGCCTGAGACTAGGCTCCAGCCCAATAAAAAAGCCGCCTTCGGGCGGCTTTTTTATTGCCTTGCGCTAGAGGGGGGATGGGGATGCAACTTGCTTCATACCGGCGATGCCTTAAAGGGGCATAGAAACGACACCGAGGCAGGACAAAATTTCCAGAAGGAGCCGCCGTGAGTCCCGAGCAATTTCTGCAACAACTGGCCGACGAGGGCTTCGGCCAGGTAGCGACGGTCGAACGGGCCGCTGGCGAGTTGGCCGAGCATGCCCATCCCTTTGCAGCCAAGGCGCTGATCCTGGCGGGCGAGATTGCGCTGGAGGTCGCCGGCAGGGTGACGCTCTACCAGGTCGGGCAGATTTTCCATCTGCCTGCCGACACTCTCCATCGAGAGTCCTACGAGCCGGTCGGCGTACGCTATCTGGTCGGCAGGAAGTAGGGGAGGCGCAAGGAAATGGGAGGGGGAGGGGCGGCGCCAGGACCTGCTTCAAGCCCGACGGGCCTGCCCCTTCGCCACCATCCCGTCAGCGGCTCCACTCCAGGGCCACCTGGAGCAGCATGACCACGGCCATGAGCAGCAGGGTGTGGTTGAGCCAGCGGCGATAGAGGGCGGGGTCCAGGCGGGACTGGATTTTCATTCCCGGGATCAGGCAGGCCACCGCCAGCACCGTCAGCAGGGCGCTCTGCCAGAGGATGCTCAGGGTGAACTGTCCATGGGCGGCCAGGGTGCCGGCCTGGGTGAGCTTGCCGACGATGAAGCACAGGTTGAAGACCTGCACCGTGGCGGTGGGAGAAAGGTCCATGCCCATGAAGTAGATGGCCAGGGGCGGCACCGAGACATTGACGGTGCCCGAGAGCACTCCGGCGGTGAGGCCGAAGCCCGCCTCCGACAGACGGTGGCGGGTGAGGGCGGACCAGTCCAGTTTCTTCAGCCGGTTGAGGTTGATCGACACCAGCATCATCAGCGCCAGGGCGAGCTTGAGAGGGGCTGCCGGCAGGCCGATGAGCAGCTGGGTTCCAATCAGGCTGCCGACCAGCACATAGGCGGCCAGGCGCCAGTGCCGGGCCAGGCTGGCCCGCCAGTTGCCGCCCCGGAGAATGGACAGCACGTTGAGCAGGATGTTGGGCAGCACGGTGATCAGCACCGCCGTCTTCAGGTCGGTGAGCAGGGCGATGCAGGGGGTGGTGATGAGGGGGAAGCCGACGCCGATGAGGCCGTGGACAAAGGCGGCCACGGCCACCAGGGCAGCGATGGCCAGAGGCATAAAAATGGCTGGGACGACGAGGTCGGAAAGCATGGGCAGGGGCGGATCTGCATTGGTTCAGGAGGGGCGAAGCGTGGGCTTTACGTACGGGGAGTGGGATTGTGGATATCCACAATCACTTTCAAACGGGCGTTTTGCAATACTCGCTAGGCCAAAAGGCCCATTGGGCTGTGGCTGATGGTTTTAAAAATACCGAACGTCCGGAGATTCATCCGGACCCGACATCCGTTCTCTCTGGAGGAGAAAAAGTGAAAGTTTCCGCCCTGTTGTTCGGCCTGATGGCCGGTGTAATGTCTTTCGGTGCTGCGGCCCAGCAACCGATCGTCATCAAGTTCAGCCATGTGGTGGCGGTGGATACGCCCAAGGGCAAGGCTGCCGACTTCTTCGCCAAGCGCGCCGCCGAGCTGACCAAGGGTAAGGTGAAGGTCGAGGTCTATCCCAACAGCCAGCTGTACAAGGACAAGGAAGAAATGGAAGCCCTGCAGTTGGGGGCCGTGCAGATGCTCGCTCCGTCCCTGGCCAAGTTCGGCCCCCTGGGCGTGCGGGAATTCGAGGTCTTCGACCTGCCCTACATCTTCGACAATTACGACGAGCTGCATAAGGTGACCCAGGGCCCCGTGGGCCAGCAACTGCTGGCCAAGCTGGAGCCCAAGGGCATCAAGGGCCTGGCTTTCTGGGACAACGGCTTCAAGTCCTTCTCCGCCAATACCCCGATCCATACCCCGGCCGACCTGCGGGGCAAGAAGATGCGCATCCAGTCCTCCAAGGTGCTGGAGGAGCAGATGCGCGCCCTGGGTGCCCTGCCCCAGGTGATGGCCTTCTCCGAGGTCTATCAGGCCCTGCAGACCGGGGTGGTGGATGGTACCGAGAACCCCATTTCCAACCTGTACACCCAGAAGATGCATGAGGTACAGAAGTACCTGACTATTACCGAGCACGGTTATCTGGGTTATGCGGTGATCGTCAATAAGAAGTTCTGGGACAGCCTGCCCGCCGATATCCGGGGCCAGCTGGATACGGCCATGAAGGAAGCCACGGCCTACGCCAACAAGATCGCCAAGGAAGAGAACGACAAGGATCTGGAATCCGTGAAGAAGAGCGGCAAGACCCAGGTTTATGTGCCGACCAAGGAAGAACGGGCTGCCTTCAAGAAGGCCCTGGTGCCGGTGCATGCCAAGATGGCTGACCGCATCGGCAAGGACCTGATCCAGTCCATCTACAAGGAAACCGGGTTCACCGCCAACTAATATCCGGGTGCAAAACACAGCGCCCGCCGCCTCATCCGCGGCGGGCGTTTTTGCAACCAGGAGGAGACTTCCATGAATAAATTACTGAAT
>DATEZY010000107.1:0-3547 GCA_035255085.1 Azospira sp.
ATTGGCATCATGCCTTGGGCGCAGCGCCCCACTCGCATCCGATTAGCATTCAGGCTGCAAACAGGCGGGCCAGAGCCTCGCCGGGACTTGGAGCACGCATGAAGGCTTCGCCGACCAGGAAGGCGGAAACGTTGTTCTCCCGCATCAGCGCCACGTCGGCTGGGGCCAGGATGCCGCTCTCGGTGACGACAATACGCTCAGAAGGAATACGCGGCAGAAGGCCCAGCGTTGTTTGCAGGCCGACCTCAAAGCTGCGCAGATTGCGGTTATTGATCCCAATGAGGGGGGTCTTGAGTTGCAGGGCCTGCTCCAGCTCATCACCGTCGTGGGACTCCACCAGCACCCCCATCCCCAACTCCATGGCCAGAGCCTCCATTTCCTGCATCTGGACCAGACTCAGGGCAGCAACGATGAGCAGGATGGCGTCCGCCCCCATGGCCCGAGCCTCATAGACCTGGTAAGGATCCACCAGAAAGTCCTTGCGCAACGCGGGAAGCGCGCAGGCGGTGCGAGCCGCCTGGAGATATTCGGGAGCCCCCTGAAAGTACTGGCGATCAGTCAGCACAGAAAGACAGGCTGCGCCATGGGCCGCGTAGTCGGCGGCTATGGCTGCGGGGTCGAACCCCTCCCGAATCACGCCTTTCGAGGGACTGGCCTTCTTGATTTCGGCAATGACGGCGGACTGCCCGGCAGCAATCTTGGCACGGATGGCGCCGACAAAATCCCGGGCCGGATCGGACTTCACCCGCGCTTCTGCGTCGGCCCGAATGAGGGCCATGGACTTGAGACTAGAGGCGGCACTCACCTCCTCGCGCTTGGTGGCGAGAATCTTGTTGAGGATATCGCTCATGCGGCAGCTCCGGTGAAACGAATGAACTCATCCAGCTTGGCTCGGGCAGCACCGCAGGCGATGGTATCCAGGGCTTTTTCCACCCCCTCGGCCATGGTTTCGGCCAGGCCGGCGACGTAGAGGCTGGCACCGGCATTCAGCGCCACGATGTCCCGGGCTGGGCCATGCCTGCCTTCCAGGGCCGCCAGCAGCATGACCTTGGACTCTTCCACATTGTCCACCCGGATCACCCGGGGATCATGGACCGGCAGATTGAAGTCTTCCGGATGAACCTCGTATTCATGAATACGGCCGTCCTTGAGTTCGCCGATGAGGGTGCGGCCGGAGTTGGAAATTTCATCCAGGCCCTCGGCGCCAAACACGGTAAAGGCCCGCTGTGCACCCAGGCGCTGCAGGACGCGGATGAGAATGCCCACCAGGTCGGCGTGGAAGACGCCCAGGACCTGACGCTCGGCCCCGGCCGGGTTGGTGAGGGGACCGAGGATATTGAAGATGGTCCGCACCCCCAGTTCGCGCCGTACCGGGGCGGCATATTTCATGGCGCCGTGGTGGTTGGGCGCGAACATGAAACCGAGGCCGACCGTATCGATGCATTCGGCAATGCGCTCCGGTGACAGATTGAGATTGACGCCCAGGGCTTCCATGACATCCGCCGAGCCGCTCTTGGAGGAGACGGAACGACCGCCGTGCTTGGCCACCTTGGCGCCGGCGGCGGCACAGACGAACATGGCCGTGGTGGAAATATTGAAGGTATGGGCGCCATCGCCGCCGGTGCCGACGATATCCACCACTGCTGACGGATCCCTCACCGGCACCTTGGTGGCGAACTCCCGCATGACCTGGGCGGCAGCGGCAATTTCACCGATGGTTTCCTTTTTTACCCTCAGGCCGACGGTGAGGGCGGAAATCATCACCGGGCTCATTTCGCCGGACATGATGGCGCGCATCAGGTCCAGCATTTCGTCGTGAAAAATTTCCCGATGGTCGATGATCCGGGCCAAAGCTTCTTGCGGCGTCATTTGGCGTATTCCTCCAGGAAGTTCTTCAGCATGTCGTGGCCGTGCTGGGTCAGGATGGATTCGGGGTGGAACTGCACGCCCTCCACCGCCAAGGTCTTGTGCCGCACCCCCATGATTTCGCCGTCATCGGTCCAGGCGGTAATCTCCAAGCAGTCCGGCAGGCTCTCCCGCTCGATGGCCAGGGAATGGTAACGGGTGCAGATCACCGGGTTGGGCAGCCCCTTGAAGACGCCCTTGTCGGTGTGATGCACCGGGGAAGTTTTGCCGTGCATCAGTTGCTTGGCATGGACGATGCGCCCGCCAAAGGCCTCGCCGATGGACTGGTGCCCGAGGCAGACCCCGAGCAACGGAATCTTGCCGGCGAATTCGCGGATGGCCGCCAGGGAAATACCCGCCTGCTGGGGCGCGCAGGGCCCGGGGGAAATGACCAGATAATCCGGGTTGAGGCGGGCGATTTCGCCCACGGTGATGGCGTCGTTGCGATAGACGCGCACGTCCTGCCCCAGCTCGCCGAAGTACTGGACGATGTTGTAGGTAAAACTGTCGTAGTTGTCGATCATCAGCAGCATGATGTCGCCCTCACTCGAAACGGGTATCGAGGCCGGTTTCGGCCATTTCCGCGGCGCGCAGCACGGCGCGGGCCTTGTTCTGGGTCTCCTGCCATTCGGAGGTCGGGTCGGAATCGGCAACGATGCCGGCGCCCGCCTGAACGTGGAGCTGGCCATCCTTGATGACGGCGGTACGGATGGCAATCGCCAGATCCATATCCCCATGGAAGCCCAGGTAACCGATGGCGCCGCCGTAGATGCCGCGCTTCACCGGCTCCAGTTCGTCGATGATTTCCATGGCTCGCACCTTGGGAGCACCGGACAGGGTGCCCGCCGGAAAGGCGGCCTTGAGCACGTCCAGAGCGGTCAGTCCGGGCTGCAGCTTGCCTTCCACGTTGGAGACGATGTGCATCACGTGGGAATAGCGCTCGATGTTCATTTTCTCGGTGACCTTGACTGTTCCGGTCTGGGCCACCCGGCCCACGTCGTTGCGCCCCAGGTCGAGGAGCTGGACGTGCTCGGCGATTTCCTTCTGATCCGCCAGCAGATCCTCGGCCAGGGCCGCATCCTCCTCCGGCGTGACGCCGCGCTTGCGGGTGCCGGCGATGGGACGCACCGTCACTCGCTGCTCGCCCTCGTGGCCTTCGAGACGGGTGAGAATCTCCGGCGAGGCCCCCACCACATGGAAATCCTCGAAATCGAAGTAGAACATGTAGGGCGACGGATTGAGGCTGCGCAGGGCCCGGTAGAGGGACAGGGGGCTGGCACCGAAGGGCTTGGTCATGCGCTGGGAGAGCACCACCTGCATGATGTCGCCTTCGGTGATATAGCGCTTGGCCTTGGCCACGGCCTGCTTGAACTGGGCTTCGTCGAAGACCGACACGGCGGGCAGGGACGGCACTGGCTTTTCCTCCGGCACGGGTGCCGGCTGGCGCAGCTTCACCAGTAGCTCCTTCAGCCGTGCCCGGGCCTTCTGGTAGGCACCGGGGAAACCGGGCTCGGCATAGACCACCAGGGAAAGTTTGCCGGAGAGGTTATCCACCACGGCAATTTCCTCGGAGAGGAGCAGCAGGATATCCGGGGTACCCAGGTCATCGGGCTTGGCACTGCGGGTGAGCCGGGGCTCCACG
>DATEZY010000108.1:0-3570 GCA_035255085.1 Azospira sp.
GCCCCATCCCGCTTCGGGGCGTAGCTGATGACCTGCCAGACGCCGGGGAAGGGCTGCCAGTCGTAGCTCTGGGCCTCTCCCTGGAGCACCCGGGCGATCAGGGGAGCGGCGATGGCATAGCGCTCCTCGCCGAGGATTTCCCGCACGGTGCTGCCGGTGATGTGGCTGAGTTCCGGGGCAAAACGCCGGCGGTAGGGCTCATTCACATAGACATAGCGCTCCTGGGCATCCACATAGGCGATCAGGGCGGGCACGTTGCCGATGATGCTCTGCAGGTGGCCTTCGCTTTCCTGCAACTGCTCGGTGCGCTCCTGCACCCGCTGTTCCAGCTGCTCGTTCTGGTCCAGGATTACCCGTTCCGCCTGGCGCTCCGTCGTCACGTCCCGGAACACCAGCACCACGCCCTCCAGCTTGCCGCCGGTGCCGCGGATCGGGGCCGCGCTGTCGGCGATGGAGGTCTGGCGGCCGTCCTGGGCGATGAGGGCGGTGTGGTTGGCCAGCCCCTGGGCCTCCCCGGTGGCAAGCACCTTGCCCACGGGAATTTCCGCCGGCGCCCCGGTGCGCTCGTTGACGATGTTGAACACCTCGGCCACGGGCCGCCCCCGGGCTTGGTCCAAGGGCCAGCCGGTGAGCTGTTCCGCCACCGGGTTCATGCGCGTGATGCAGCCCTGGGCGTCCGTGGCCAGCACCCCGTCGCCGATGGAATGGAGGGTGATGGACAGGCTCGCCTCGCTCTCCGTCAGGGCCCGCTGGCTGGCCTCCGCCACCCGCAACTGACGCCGGATCAGCCAGTAGCTGCCGGCCAGCAGCAACAGCAGGCTGGCCGCCGCCAGGGTGCTGACAGTGGTGACGAAGCTCTGGGTGTGGTTCTGGGCGTCGATGCGCTGTTCGAGCAGATGGTTTTCCTCCTGCTCCATATCGCCCAGCAGCTGATAGACCCGGGCCCGGGTGGCCTGGAGGGGCGCCTTGGCCACGTAGGCATTGGCCGCCTCGACGCCCTGGGTGCTGCGCAGTTCCTGGATCTTCCGGGAAATGGCGAGGCGCTGATCGAGGACCTGGCGCAATGCCTGCCAGCGACCCTGCTGGGTGGTGTTGTCGGCGATGAGGTGCTTGATCCGTTCCAGCACCGACTCCCGGGCGACTATCGCCTCATCCCGTTCCGTGAGGAAGGCCGGGTCTCCCAGCATGCGGTAGTTCTGGGTGGTCAGTTCGATGTGCACGGTGCCGGCCCGGGCCTGGGCCAGGTTGCTCAGCACTTCGTGGGAATGGGCCACCCACCGGGTTGCGTCGCTGGCGTCCCGGGCCAGTTTCCAGGTGGCGGTGGCCAGCCCCAGCACCACCAGCACCGCAGCGGCAAAGGCAACCACCACCTTGGATTCGAAGCTGGAGTGGGGTGAGTGGATGGCGTAGGTGGAATGACTGGGACGGGCTTGCAACGGAATCTCCCCGGAGGCATGGCGTGGGCGCCAGATTATTCTCCTGAAGTGAGAGCCTAGCCTCGGGGATCAGTTCCCGATACTGGGGATTCACCTAGGAGTAACCAGGAAAGGCAGGGTGAAACAGGCGGCAGAGAGCGGCCCGGGAAGTCTTTTCCGGCCAGGGCGGTGCGGGGCGAACCTGCTGATTGTTATGCAAAAGGTTATATGCATATGCATAAATGGGTATAATGAGGGTGTCCTGTAAAAAGGCTACCCTGACTGAAAAGCCAGGGGCGCAAAGTCCCGATCTAAAGAGCCATCGCTTCATGATCGAGGGATTGCCGGGATTCATACGCTGCATACACCGCATGTGCAGCCCGTGTGGATGTTCCGACTTCCCTTATAAAAATAGCGATGCTCGATACCCAAAATTCTGACGAACAGGCAGAGCGCCTCCGGACGCTGATCGAAGGCCTGCCGGATGCGATTTTCTTCAAGGACGGCGAGGGGCGGCTGCGCATCGTCAATTCCGCCGGCTTGGGCCTCTTCGGCCTCAACAGCACTCCCTGGGAAGGCCATACGGACCAGGAACTCGGCGAACTTCACCCGGAATTCGCCGACTACTTCGACGCCTGCCAGCAGCATGACGAGCAGGCCTGGGCCCAGGCCTGCCGCTACGACACCCTGGAATGGGTGCCCGACCCGGTCAGCGGCGAAGCCCAGACCTTCGAAGTCACCAAGATCCCCCTGTTTTACCCGGATGGCGCCCGGCGCGGGCTGGTCACCGTCGGCCGCAACGTCACCGCCCGGCAGAAGGCCGAGGCCGCCGCCACCCGCCTGCAGGAGAGCCTGCGCCGCCTGGGGCAGATCGCCGCCCTGTCGCACCTGCCCATGGCCGACCAGTTCAAGCAGGCCCTGGCCCTGGGGGCGGCCCACTTCGGCCTGGAAATCGGTATCGTCAGCCACATCGCGGGCGATACCTACCGCATCTCCGCCCAGGTTTCCCCGCCCGGGGCCCTGGAGGACGGCCAGGAATTCCCCTTCAGCGAGACCTACTGCAGCATCACCTGCCGCGAGCAGCGGGTGGTCGCCATCCGCCACATGGGCATCTCCCCCTACCTGGGCCATCCCTGCTACCAGGCCTTCCGGCTGGAGGCCTACATCGGCGCCCCGGTGCTGGTGGAGGGACAGGTGGTGGGCACCATCAATTTCAGCTCCCCCCGGGTCTATGAGCGGGAGTTCGACGAGGGCGACCGGGAATTCATGGGCCTGCTGGCCGGCTGGGTCAGCTCCGTCATCGAGCGGGAAGCCATCCAGCAGCGCCTGCGGGAGCGGGAGCAGGAACTCCAGGCCATCATCGAAAACGAGCCCCAATGCGTGAAGCTGCTGGGCCCCAAGGGCCAGCTGCTGCAGATGAACCGCGCCGGCCTGGCCATGCTGGAGGTGGATTCCTTCGAGGAGGCCCGGGATGCCGGGCTGATCAACTTCGTGCAGCCGGCCTACCGGGAGTCCTTTTCATCCCTCAATCGGCAGGTGTTCGGCGGCTACCAGGCCAGCCTCGAATTCGAGGTGGTGGGGCGGCGGGGCACCCACCGCTGGCTGGAGACCCATGCCGCCCCCCTGTTCGACCCGGCCGGCAAGGTCACCTGTCTCCTGGCGGTGACCCGGGACATCACCGACCGCAAGCTCTCGGAAGACCGCCTGCGGGAGAGCGAGCGCCGCTACCGCACCCTGTTCGACAACATGCTCGAAGGCGTGACCCAGTGCCGCATGGTGTATGAAGACGGCCAGCCGGTGGATTTCATCTATCTCAGCGCCAACCCGGCCTTCGAGCGGCTCACCGGCCTCTCCGGTATGGTGGGGCGCCGGTCCGCCGACGTCATTCCCGGCCTTTTGCAGGGCAACCCGGAACTCCTGGCCGTCTACGACCGGGTCACCCGCAGCGGCGAGCCGGAACAATTCGAGACCTATATCCAGGCCCAGGGCTACTGGCTGGCGATCTCGGTGTACCGCAGCGAGCCCGGCTGTTTCGTCGCCATCCTGCAGAACATCAGCGACCGCAAACGGGCCGAGGCCACCGCCTACCACCTGGCCTACTTCGACGGCCTGACCGACCTGCCCAACCGCCGCATGCTGGAAGACCGGCTCAACC
>DATEZY010000109.1:0-17531 GCA_035255085.1 Azospira sp.
GGTTGCGCTGAGCGTTCAGGGACGAAATATTGGTGTTGACGATCAAAGCCATGATTATCTCCTTGGTTCCATTGATGATTTACCACTTCTGGTAAAGCTTCGGTGGCGAAGTTCGCCTCCTTTGATCAATTTATCGGAGCCGTGAATGAGAACTTTAGGCCTGGGCTGAAAAAAAATGGCGATGGATAAAAGAAAAAAGGCACCGTCCCGACACGGAGCCGGTCTCCGATGATTCGGAAACCGGCAACCCCGTCGGCAAACGGTGCCGCAAAGACTCTGGTAAGTTGCTGGCTTACTGTATTACTTCAGCAAGCTCAGGGCAGATTGGGGAATGGTATTCGCCTGGGCCAGGATGGCCGTACCGGCCTGCTGTAGGATCTGGTTGCGGGTCAGCTGGGCCGATTCGGCGGCAAAGTCCGTGTCCATGATCCGGCTTTTGGAGGCGGTGAGGTTTTCCACGTAGTTCTGCAGGTTGGAGATCACTGCCTCGAAGCGGTTTTGTACCGCGCCATAGGTGGAACGCAGATTGGAAACCTGAGCGATGTCAGCATCCAGCTTGCCGAGGGCTGCGGACGCGGCCGCTGACGTGGTGACGTCAATTGTCCCGGTAGCAGTCAGGCTGGTGTTATAGGCATTCATTGCCCCGGCGGCGGCCAAGTCGGTGGTGTTGATCGCCACCTGGTTGTCAGCCGAGCCGCTGTAGCCGACCTGGAAAGTAATGGTGGCAGCCCCAGAGAGCAGCTTGGTGCCGTTAAATTCGGTGGTTTGGACGATGCGGCTGACTTCCTCCGTCAGCTGATCCACTTCTTTTTGCAGCTGGCTGCGGTTGGTGTCGCTGATGGAACCGTTGGCGGCCTGCACGGAAATTTCCCGGATGCGCTGCAGGTTGTTGGCGATCTGACCCAAAGCGCCTTCTGCCGTTTGGCCGACGGAAATGCCATCGTTGGCGTTGCGGATTGCCTGGGTGTTACCGCGGATGCCGCTGGTCATGGTTTCCGCGATTGCCAGGCCGGCCGCGTCATCCTTGGCGCTGTTTACTCGCAGGCCGGAGGACAGGCGCTGCAAGGAAAGAGCGAGTGACGCATTGGAGTTGGCCAGGTTGCGCTGGGCATTGAGCGACGGGATGTTGGTGTTGACGATGAGTGCCATTTTTAGCTCCTTACCAGAGAGGCTTTAACAGGTCGATGCGGCAAATACCAAATGGGCATAGCCGTTCTGGTCTGAATAAAGCAACTGGCGTGCCATTAATTTGAAATTAGCGGCGAAGCACCAAATGACTAAGGGACTACTCGTTCCCCGGGGAGGGGAGAGGGCGGTGATCCTGCCTTGAGGCCAGGGTCGATGGCACCGGCAAGCCTGGTGCCGGCATTTTTTGCCGGTCCGGCTAAGCCGCCCTCTTGCAGGCCATGGTGTTGTTCATGACTGCAGGTCCTTTTCATCTGCCCATTGCCGCAGGGCGGCGGCCAGGGCGCCGATGGGGCTTTCCCAATCCCCGGCCCGGGGTTGGCGGAATTGACGCAGGGTGGGGTACCAGGGGGAGTCGGCTCGTTCCAGGAGCCAGCGCCAGTCCGTATCCCAACGGTTGAGCAGCCACACCGGCTTGCCCAGGGCCCCGGCCAGGTGGGCGACGGCCGTATCGACGCTGATCACCAAGTCGAGCTGTTCCACCAAGGCAGCAGTTTCGCCAAAGTCGCTGAGCTCGCCGCTGAAATCGTGGATGTTCCATTGTCCAGCCAGTTCCGACACCTGGGCGGCGGCATCGTCCTTTTGCAGGCTGACAAAGGTGATGCCGGGAATCGTTGCCAGGGGAAGCAGTTGTTTGAGGTGGAGGCTGCGCCTGGCATCCAGCAGCACGGCATCGGCCATGTGCTGGCGTTTGCCGCCGGCCCAGACCAGGCCCACTCGAGGCCGGGGCAGCTCGGCAAGACGTTGCTGCCAGCGCTGACTGGCGGCCAGGGGGGCGTGTAGATAGGGGGTTTCGGCCGGCAGGTCATCAAGGCCTGAATTGAAGGCCAAGGGCAGAGAGAGCAAGTGGCAGTGCCAGTTGGTTTCGGGCACCGCTTCCTGTTCATCAATCAGCAGGTCGATTTCGGGTAGTTCCCGAAACAAGGACTTGAGGGGCGCCTGGATGCGTACGGCGACCCAGGCGCCCCGCTGCTTGAGCAGGCGGGCATAGCGGATGAACTGCAGGGAATCCCCCAGGCCTTGCTCGCAAAGCAGGAGGATGCGCTGGCCGGCGATGGGTTCGCCCCGCCATTGGGGCGTGGCCGGGCGGTAAATGACCCCCTGGACGTTGGCCTGGCGCCGGTACTCGTAGTCGGGCCAGGCTTCCCGCAGGAGCCCCAGGGTGAGCAGGATTAGTCCCCGGTTCCAGCGGGCCAGGGCGTGTTCCGGATCCAGGGCCAGGGCCTGGTCCAGGGTGCTCCGGGCTCCTTCCATATTCATGGCTTCCATCTGGGTGATGGCCAGGTTGCAGTAGCCCACGGGGTTCTTCGGGGCGATCTGGATGGCCTGGTGGAAGCTGGCGGCAGCTTCTGCCGGATGGCCTTCCTTCATCTGGGCATTGCCCAGTTCAACCCAGGCCCAGAGCAGGTCCGGAGCCAGTTGGGTGGCGCTTTGGGCCAATTCCCGGGCTACTGCATACTCCCCCAGGTGGGAGCAAAGTGAGGCGAAGGCCGTGTAGTTGCGCGGCTCCTGGGGATTGCAGCCCAGGGCGGCGGTGTAGGCATCCACCGCGTCGGGGAATTCCCGCAGCAGGACGAAGCCGCTGGCGATGCGGCGCCAGGTGTCGTCATCCGTCGGGGCCAGGGTCACTGCCTGCAACAGGTCGCACTTGGCGCCCGTCGCATCACCCATGCGGATGCGGGTGAGGGCCGCCTCGATACGGGCATCCACGCTACTCGGGAGGGCGGCCAGGACCGATTGCCAGAGGGCCAGGGCTTCACCGTGGCGCTGTTGGTCCCCAAGGAGGATGGCCAGATTGTGGGCCGTGTCCAAGTGATTCGGGGCAACGGCCAGAATCGAGCGGTAGGCAATCTCCGCCTTATTTCGATCACCGGCTTGCTGAGCGCGCACGGCCTCACCGAAGCGGGCCGAGAGTTGAGCCTGGGAGGTCATTCTTTGCGTCATTGCCAGCATCCTTGGTAAGCGGGGCTGTGCGGCAGCGGGCTGCGGGGGAGGGGCTTCATGGCAAGTCAGCGCTACCTGTCGGTCAGGGCCTGGAGCCAGTCATCGAGATGCTGGCTCAGCAAGTAGTCGTTCAGTACCCATTCCTTCAGGCGATCCCCCTCACGCGCCGTCGCATCTAGGTCATGAATGCGCTCCCGAATGGCTGCTACCCAGGCGGCGGTGTCGTTGGCCACCCGTTTCACCGGGGCTGCGTCGGTCTGGTAGGGGAAAATGTCTGTGCACACAACGGGAAGGCCCAGGGCGCCGTATTCGAGAATGCGCAAATTGCTCTTGGCTTCGTTGAAGCGGTTGATTTCCAGGGGGGCAATGGCCAGGTCCAGGTTGAGGGATGCCAGCTTGGCCGGATAGGCTTCCACCCCGATCTCAAACTCGTGGTATTCGCGCACATAGGGACGGAGTTCATCCGGGCACATGCCGAAAAAGACCCAGTCGGCCTCGTTGGCCGTTTGTTTGACGGCATCGATGATCAGCGCCAGGTCGCCGGCGTGCTGTTGGGCACCGGCCCAGCCGATGCGGGGGCGGGCCGAGGTGCGGCGCTGGGACCGCAAGGGAAGCCACAGATCATCGCGCAGCCGATTGGGCAGCAGGCGCACGTCGTCGATCATCTCCTTGCCCAGGTCAACCAGGGGTTCGGTGGACACGATCAGCCGATCGGCCTGGGCGAGCAACTGCCGCAGGCGGTAACGGGAGTCTCGGGGCACGCGCCGATAGTTCGGATTGCCCTCGGGAATCTCCGTAATCAGATCGTCCATCATATACACATAGAGGATGTCCGGGCGGTGCTGACGATAGAATTTGAGCCACTCCAGATCCAGGGTCTCGAAACTGATCTGACGCATCAAGGTATCCGGGGCCAGGCGATTGACTTCCGGCAGCGAGGGATAGCGGATTTCGTGGTACTTGGAGGTTTGGATAACGGTGCTCTGTGCCTTTGCTGCAAAGGACAATCCCCGCAACGGCGCATAGAAGCGGTATTCCCCGACGCCACCGGCTGGCGGGAAGGCGAGGATACGGGGACGGTCATGGAAATTGGGGTCCCATTCCGCCACCAGTACCGGATCGACGCTGAAGTCCCGGGCGCTCAAGCTCAGGTGCCGGTTGTAGGCGGGATCATTGGCCAGCTCTTTCTGCCAGCGTGAGTGCATGTAATTCCCCGCCTTGGAGTCTCGCGCTTCGTATTGTTGTCGCGATTCTTTGTCGAGGGATTTATGTTCCAAATGCACGACCGTTGCATGGGGCGTCCAGACGATGCGGTAGCCGGCTGCGCCGGTCTTGAGGCAGAGATCGATGTCGTTATAGAGGGCCTGGAGATTGTCTGCATCCATGCCGCCGACCTCCCGGTAGATGGCGCGGCGGATCAGCATGCATGCCGCCGTGACCGCTGAATAGTCCTGGTCGACGTGCAGGCGGTTCATGTAACCGGGATTTTCCAGCGTATAGCCCTGGTACGGATGGGCCGCCAGCCGGTCGAGTCCGACAATCACGCCGGCATGCTGGATACCGCCGTTTTCCGGGTAGACCAGCCGGGCCCCGACGATGCCTACATCGGGACGTTGCCCGAATTGCATCATGCGGGTCAGCCAGGCCGGTTGGACAATTTCCGTATCGTTGTTCAGCAGCAGGATGTATTCACCCGCTGCCTGGTCTACCCCCAGATTGCACTGGGCCGAGAAATTGAAGGGGTGATCGTAAGCGATGACCCGGAAACGGCCGGCATAGCGCTCCCTGGCTTCATGGTAATAGGCCAGCACATCCGGGTCGGCAGACTGGTTGTCGACGACGATGACCTCGAAGGCCGGGTAGTCGGTTTTTTCGAAGAGGCTATTGACGCAGGGTTTGAGGAAGCCGTAGCTGTCCCGGTTGGGAATGACGATGGTGACCAGGGGCTGGCAGTCATGGTGATAGACGATGTGCCGGGTGCCGGGGGCGTAGCCCTGCTCGATGTCCGCCCGGGTGCCGGTGCGCTGGAAGTGGGCTTTCAGGGCGGCGTGAGTGGCGGCCTCGGACAGCGGATGGCTATCAAGATACTGGGGATAATGCACCAGCGGTTCGGCGATGTGGCCGATGACGCCATGGCTGCAGACGTCATACAGGCGCAGCAAGACATCGTAATGCATGGCACCGGGGAATGCGCCGAAGCCGCCGATCTCTCTCAGGTGTTCGCTACGGAACCAGCAACTGTTGCCGACGTAGTCCATCGACCGTAGGTAGTCGAGATTGAAGTCAGGTTTCAGGCGCGGGGTGTGGCGCCCCCCTTGATCGTCGAGGAGGTCGTCGTCCGTGTAGATCGCTGCCCATTCCGGGTGCAGGTTGATGTAGTCGCCCGTGGTCAGCGTCCAGTTGGGTTCAAATTCGCTGCCTGCTGGCAGAATGGTCAGCCAGTCGGAGGGGATGCTCTCTACTACCTGGTTGATGGCCGTCACCAAGGTGGCGTCGTCCTCCAGAGAGTCCAGTTGCAGCCAGCCGAGGGCGTCGGTTTGTTCGAAAATCGGGTCCGGGCTCGGGGTGTCGGCAACAATTACCAGGCGCCACGTGGAGTAGAACTGCTTTTGCAGTGAGGCAATGGTGCGGCCGAGCAAGGGAAGATCCGCCTGACGGCAGGGCATCAGAATCAGGAACTGAGGCCTTACAGACCATTTCGTCATCATCCGCTCGGCCATGAGCTCGGCGTCGATTTCCTGCAAGCTATGTTTTTCGACCCACTGATGGTAGCTGTCCTTGCTGACAACTTCGCTAGAGTTAAGCAGGGCCTTGGCTTCGGCGTGGTCGGGGTTGATTTCCTGGGCCGCCTTGAGCAGCTTGATGGCTTCCTCCAGCTTGCCAAGTCCGAAGCCACTGGGTAGCCAGCCGAGAATGCAGCGTGCCACGGTGACGTAGAGGTCGGCACGATGGCGATCAAAATAAGACTGGATCATCGGCAGCGTCTTGTCGCTGCCAAAACGCAGCACGACGTCGTAGAGCGACATGCCGGTGATCAGGCGGATCTGGCTGGCCTTGGCCAGCAGGCGAATGGAGTGGGGCCACAGGTCGGATTGATAGACCAGGTCCAGGACGTGGACGTGCTCAAAGGCGGCGCGTCCACTGGCCATCAGATGATGGGATGCGTTCTTGCCGTGGTAGCGGATCTTGCCCAGGGGCTCGCTGATGAAATAGGCCTTGCCCAGTGCCGAGAGCCGCATCCAGAGCAGCAGATCGCCGAGTTGCGGCAGGTGCTCGGGGAACAGGCCGCCGAGACGATCGCAGACGGCACGGCGGAAGAGCCCGAAGGACAGGGGAATCCAGTTCTGCACGGTCAGGCAGGTCATGTCCTCGACCACGCCGGTGGTCGTGTAGGGGACCCAGGCATCGGCTTCCGGCTTTGGTGGTACAGCGGAATCGTCGCGGGGGGTATCAAAGAAATGGCGCCAACCGGTGTAGGCGTAAGTGCATTCCGGATGTGCATCCAGGGCGCCAGCGGTTTGTTCGAGAAAGGTCGGGTGCCACAGGTCGTCTGCTGGCAGTAGCACCACATATTCTGCCGAAGTCAGGCGGTAGGCCTTTTTCATGCTCTCGATGTGCCCGAGATTGAAGTCATTGCGCAGATAGCGTACCCGCGCATCGCGCTTGAGCCAACGGGCCATGATTTCCGGGGTGTCGTCCTCCGAGGCATTGTCGATTACCAGCACCGAAAAATCTCCCCGCGTCTGGGCGGTTACGGCGGTCAGACACTGGTCGAGGAAATGGCCGTAGTTGTAGGTGGGGATAATGATGTCAATGCGTTGCGGCTGGGACATGGCGGACCTTGAAAGAGGAAAGCTGAAGGTTAGGCGGCAGTTTAACGCAAGCGCTTGAGGTAGCCGTCGGGGGCTACGGTCAGGGCTAGCTTGGCGTCCACTTCCTTGTCGATGACGAATTCCGGGTGTTGCGGCAACCAGGCATGTACTGCCGTTTTTGGATTGTCCCCGGGGCCCCAGGGGCGGTCCGGAAAGAACTCGGCCGGCATGTCTTCGACCACCGTATCCATGACTACGCAATAACTCCCAACCGAGGTCAGGGGGGCGTAGGCCTCCAGTTCGGCTAGGACATGTTCGTGAGTATGGTTGGAGTCGAGCACCACCAGGGTTCGTTTGCCGGTGGCTAGGGCCTGTACTTGCGCTACCACCTCGGGGGCGATGCTTGAGCCCTCAATCAGGTGTAGTCGCTTCATCATCGGGTGCGCCTCGATCGCCGCCCGGTTGTGGGGGCGAATATCGATGTCGATGCCCACGACCTTGGCGCCGTCGAGCTGCATCATCTCCAGCAGCGAAGCGTAATAGACCAGCGAACCGCCGTGCGCAATGCCGGTTTCGATGATCAGCTCGGGTCGCACCTGCCACACCAGCTCCTGCATCGCCACCATATCCTGGGGAAACTGGATGATAGGCCGGCCCATCCAGGTGAAATGATAGGAATACTTGTAGGCACATAGCTGGTTGAACAGGGCGCGGGCATCGGCCTGCAGCGACGCGTCCTGCGTCATGCGGACGAAGTGTTCGTATTCAATCATGGTGCTTCTCCAGGCAGATTTTCTTTGATGATGCGGGCCGGGTTGCCCCAGGCGACGACGTTGTCCGGCAGGTCGTGGGTGACCACTGACCCGGCACCGACGATGACATTGCGGCCGATGTTGATGCGCGGCAGGACTACCGCGCCGGGGCCGATCAGGGAATAGGCGCCGATTCGGACGCAGCCGCACAGGGTGGCACCGGGGGCGATATGTACGCCTTCGTCGAGCACGCATTCGTGATCGACGCTGGCCGTGGTATTGACGATGACGCAACGGCCGAGATTGGCTGCCGCACCAACCACACCACCGGCCAGTACGTGGCTGCCGGCGCCGATGCTGGCGGTCGGCGAGATGCTGGCATTGGGGTGCTGCAGCACCGGCAAAGGCAGGTCAGCGCGGGCAAAGCGCTCGGCCAGCCGGCAGCGGTCGGCCCCGCGCGCGCCGCCGATGGCGATGGCGGCGGCAAACTCGGTCGGCGGGCCGGCGACTTGCCGTGTGGCGGATAGCCAGCTAGCAAACCCGGCTTCTCCGTAGTAGATGGGGACCTCTGGCCACGGGCTGGCTTGTTGCGGATTATTGTCGAATACGGCGAGCAGGGAGCCGCCTTGGGCGGCGACGATATCCGCCAGCACCAGCCCATGGCCGCTGGCCCCCCAGAACACGAAGTTCTGCGCGACGGTCGGGGGCAATGAGGAGGGCTCAGGCCGCATTGGCAAGCACCTGGTGGATGACGGTGATTACCCGATCCTGCTCGGCCGGGGTAAGGTCGTGGTAACTGGGAAGATTGAAAGCTCGCCCCGGTAAGTCGTAGGCCACGCGGTTGGCCGGATTCGGGGTGAACATCGGCAGACCGGACAAGGGCCAGAAGAACACCCGGCCGTCGATGTTGTCCGCCTGGAAGGCGGCCAACAGGGCTTCGCGGCTTACCCCCAGTTCCGGCGCAAATACCACCGTCGGCATCCAATAGCCGTTCTCAGTGCCGCTTGGCTCGGGGTTCATGGTCAGGCCTGGTAGGCCAGCCAGGGCATCGGCGTAATAGCGGAAGATCGCCCGCTTCTTGGCGACCAGTTCGTCGATCCGCTGCATCTGGGCGCAACCCAGGGCCGCCTGGATATTGGACATCTTGTATTTGAAACCGATCAGGCCCGGCCAGAACTGCCGCGCCTCGCCGGCCATGCGGCCGTGGTTGGAGAGGGCCTGCACCTGCTCGTACAGCGCCGTGTCGTTGGTGACGAACATGCCGCCCTCACCGGTGGTCAGGGTCTTGGTGCCGTGGAAGGAAAAGGTGCCGAAGCGGCCCCGACTACCGGCGTGCCGCTCGCCGTCAGTGCCCAGCCACTTCGAGCCGATCGCTTCGGCGGCATCCTCGATCACCGGGATGCCGTGGCGCGCACCGATCTCCAGCAAGCGGTCGAGATCGCACAGGTTGCCGTAGACATGCACGGCGATGATGGCTTTGGTACGAGGGGTAATGGCTGCTTCCACCTTGTCCGGATCGAGGCACCAGCTATCGGCCAGGACGTCGACGAATACCGGCGTGGCGCCGAGATAGGTGGCCGGTGCCGCTGAGGCAATCCAGTTGATGTCGCCGAGAATCACCTCGTCGCCAGGGCCGAGGCCGTGGGCGGCGAGGCCCATGTGCAGGGCACCGGTACAGCTGGAGGTCGCGATGGCGTGCCGGCAGCCGACGAAGGTGGCGAACAGCGCTTCGAAGCGCTGGATCGATTCATAGCAGCGGGGACCCCAGCCGTCGCGGGCGGCGGCAGTGACGGCTTCTACCTCGGCCTCGGTGATCGATGGCTTGGTGTAGAAGATGCGCGACAGTTCGGAGCTGGTTGTGGTCGGGGTAGTCATTGAATTTCTAGGGTCGGTACAGCGGTGACGAAACGTGCGCCCCAGTCGCGGGCGTAGGCCAGCTGGGTCATCACTTCCTGGCGCAGGTTCCACGGCAGGATGAGGATCCACTGCGGCCGCTGCTCATGCAGCACCCTTTCTTCGACGATGGGGATGCGGCTGCCGGGCAGGAATTTGCCCTGCTTGGCCGGATTGCGGTCAACCACGTAAGGCAGGAGGTCACTACGGATGCCGGCGCAGTTGAGCAAAGTGTTGCCCTTGGCGGCAGCCCCGTAGGCTGCCACCGTCTCACCTTGCCGGGCCCGTTCGATGAGGAAGGCCGTGAGGTCGTTCTTGATGCGGTTGGCGCGCGGTTGCAGGCTGGCGTAGGCTGCCGCGGACTTTAGGCCAGCGGCGGCTTCGCGGGCCAGTAGCTCGGCCACGGCCGATGTCTGCGGACGCGGACCGGCGCAACGCTGAGCGTAAACGCGCAGGCTGCCACCATGGGTTGGCAACTCCTCGACATCGAACACCTGCAGGCCGTTGGCGGTAAAGATGCGCTCGACGGCGGTGAGCGACAGGTAGGAATAGTGTTCGTGATAAACGGTGTCGAACTGGCTTTCGTCGAGTAGGTGTAGCAGATGCGGGAATTCAAAGGTGGCCACGCCGGCGGGTTTGAGCAGCAGGACGAAACCACGCACGAAGTCGTTAATGTCCGGCACGTGGGCCAGCACATTGTTGGCGGCGATCAGGTCGGCGTGGCGGCCGGATGCGCTCAATTCCGCCGCCAGGGTAGTGCCGAAGAAGCTCCCGATGATATCCAGCCCTTTGGCCCGGGCTGCAGCAGCGGTGCTTGCCGTCGGCTCGATGCCATAGCAGGGAATGCCGCGAGCCTTGACGTATTGCAGCAGGTAGCCGTCGTTGGCGGCGATTTCTACCACCATGCTGGCGGAGGTGAGCGCCAGGCGCTGGCACATCTCGTTCACATAAGTCTCTGCGTGGGCCAGCCACGAGCTGGAGAAGGAACTGAAGTAGGCGTAGTCAGCGTTGAACAGGCTGGCGGCTTCGGCAAAATCTTCCGTCTGGGCCAACCAGCAGTGTTGGCAAACCAGTACCCGCAGTGGATACCAGCTCTCTGGCTGGTGCAGGTCGGCAGCGGTCAGATAGGCGTTCGATGGTGGCGCCGTGCCGAGGTCGAGCAGCGGCAGGCTGAGCGGGGCGCCACAGTGGCGACAGGTCATGTGGCTCGTCATACGGTCAGTCCAGCAAAGTCGTGGGGCAGGGGCGGGTGGTTGCGGTCGCGTTCGGACAGTTCGGAGGCCGGCATCGGCCAGCGGATGGCCAGGCTCGGATCGAGTGGCGACAGGCCGTCTTCAGCACTCGGACAATAGGCGGCGGTATGCAGGTAGAGCAGTTCGGTGTCGTCTTCCAGGGTTTGCAGGCCGTGGGCGAAACCTTCGGGGATGACCAGGGCGACACCATTTTCGGCGCTGAGCAACTCACCGTGCCAGTGGAGGAAAGTCGGCGAACCGCGGCGCAGATCGAGGGCGACGTCGAATACTGCGCCGCGCAGGCATTGCACGATCTTCACCTCGGCATGGGGTGGGTGTTGGAAGTGCAGGCCGCGCAAAGTGCCCGCACGGCGGGTGATGGTGCGGTTGATCTGCTTGATGGATTTACTGATGCCACAGCCGCGGAAGACTTCGTCGCAGAACAGCCGTTCCAGGCTGCCACGGTCATCGCGGCGGGGGATGCGTTGTACCGCTACCAGGCCGCTCAGCGGTGTGGTTTTTTGCCGGAAGCGGCCGTCGGCGTCGAGCGCCTGCCAGTGCTGGGTCACGGCGAAGTCCCTTCTTGGGAGCTTATCGCGGCGAGCACAGCCGCTTCATGGGCGGCGATCTGCTGCTGGCAGAGGAGGCGGAGGTCGGCGCCGGTGTGATAGGCGCGATACCATTCGACTACCCGCAGGAGCCCTTCCGGTAATGGGCAGACTGGCTTCCAGCCCAGGCGGCTTCTGGCTTTTTGGCAATCGAGACGAAGGACGTGCGCCTCATGTGGTTGGTCGGAGTGGGCGGCCAACTGCCACTGCGCGCCGTCACCCCAGGCGGCGGCAAGGGCGGTGGCAATTTTTGCCACCGGCAAGGCGTCGCTGTCGTCGGGGCCGAAGTTCCACCCTTCGCCGAAGGCGGGGCCGTGTCGGTAGAGCTGGTCGGCGAGCAGCAGGTAGCCGTAAAGGGGCTCCAGGACATGCTGCCAGGGACGCACTCCAGCGGGGTTGCGGACGATGGCTGGTTGGCCGGTATGAAAGGCCATCACCAGGTCAGGAATCAGTCGGTCCCGTGCCCAGTCACCGCCGCCGATTACATTGCCGGCGCGCGCCGAGGCCAGAGCCAGGCCGTGGTCGGCATAGCGGTCAGGGTGAAAGAAGGAGTGGCGGTAGGCGTGCACCACCAGTTCGGTGCATCCCTTGCTGCTGCTGTAGGGGTCGTCGCCGCCCATGGGGTCGGTTTCGCGGAAGCCCGCGCTGCTCTTGCGTTCAGCCGGATTGTCGTAGCACTTGTCGCTACTGATGATGACTGCGGCACGAACGCTGTCGATGCGGCGCAGGGCTTCGAGCAGATGCACGGTGCCCATGACGTTGGTAGCGTAGGTGCTTACCGGATCCTCATAGGAGTGGCGCACCAGGGGCTGGGCAGCGAGGTGAAAGACGATCTCCGGGCGGAAAGCCGCTATGGTTGCTGCCATCCGTTCTCCGTCGCGGATGTCGGCGATGGTCGACTGCATGCCGTCGCCGATATTGGCGAGGGTGAATAGGTTCGGCTCGGTTGGCGGTTCCAGCGCGTAGCCGGCCACCGTGGCGCCGAGGCGTTGCAGCCACAGACACAGCCAGCTGCCCTTGAAGCCGGTGTGGCCTGTGACGAAAACGCGGCGACCGGCGAAGGTGGCGCGCAGTTGGGCGAGGAGCGTGTCTGCTGGGCCGCTCACGCTGATTCCCGTGGTTTCCATGGTGCGTTGCCCGATTCCCACAGGCCGTCGAGGTGTTGTTTGTCGCGCAGGGTATCCATCGGCTGCCAGAAGCCTTGGTGCTCATAGGCCATGAGTTGGCCCTCCGCGGCAATGCGTGGCAGGGAGTCGCTTTCCCAACTGGTATCGTCGCCAGCAATGTAGGGGAGAACTTTGGGGGACAGGACAAAAAAACCGCCGTTGATCCAGCCGCCGTCACCCTTGGGTTTTTCGATGAAACCGCGGACCTGTTGTCCGTTTTGTTGTTCGTGCAGGTCCAGGGCGCCGTAGCGGCCAGGCGGTTGTACCGCGGTCACTGTGGCGAGCTTGCCGTGGCTGCGATGAAAGGCCATGAGGGCGGTCAGGTCGACGTCGGAAAGGCCGTCGCCGTAGGTGAAGAAGAAGGCCTCTTCGTCCTTCAGGTATTGGCCGACACGCTTAAGACGTCCGCCGGTAAGGGAGTTGTCGCCGGTATCGACCAGGGTCACCCGCCAAGGCTCAGCGTGGCGCTCATGTATTTCCATTTTGTTGGTCACCATGTCGAAGGTGACGTCGGAGGTGTGCAGGAAATAGTTGGCGAAATATTCCTTGATGACGTAACCCTTGTAACCGCAGCAGATTACAAATTCATCAACGCCGTGGGCAGCGTATAGCTTCATGATGTGCCAGAGGATAGGCTTGCCGCCAATATCCACCATTGGCTTGGGTTTGATGCCCGTTTCCTCGGCAATGCGGGTGCCCAATCCTCCGGCAAGTATCACCGCTTTCATTTCATCTCCCTTGGCATCTAAGGCTAATTTGTTTGCAGTTTAAAGCAAACACTTTGCCAATTTTGGTGCGTGGCGCAGGAGTTTTTGGGGTTAGTCATCCTTGGTGGTGCAGTGGTGCGGGTGGCTTGTCCTGACTTGGTGCTTAGCCTGGTCGGGTCAGCCTTCTTGGGGGGGGCTTTTTGCAGCCCATGGTGGCCAAATTAGAAAGCCATCCGCCCAAGGCCTTTATTGACTTCATGTCTCTTGGGACTGAGGGGGCGGTGGTAGGACGGAGGAAGGGGGAACTATTGCGACTACCTGGTTTTTGCCCGCATTCTTGGCTTCGTACATGGCGCCATCTGCGCGCTTGATAATCGTGGCTTGGTGCTCTCCGGTTTGGTATTCGGTGACGCCTGCACTGAAGGTGATCAGCAGCTTTTGGTTGTCGTGCATGAAATAGTGCTTGGTCAATTCCCGCTGGAGCCGTTGTAAGGTCTGCGTTGCATCGGGCAGTGGGGTTTCCGGCAGAAGGATGATGAATTCTTCGCCACCGAAACGAGCCACTAGGTCATCGGGCCGCATAGTGCTCTTGATGACGCTAATGAGGTGTATCAGAGCGGCATCGCCGGTGGTGTGCCCAAAGCTGTCATTGAGCCTCTTGAAATTGTCGATGTCCAGAAGTGCGAGGCAGAGCGGGGTGCGGCGTCGTTGCGTTCGGGCTACTTCTTTTTCGAAAGCCTCTGCCAGACCATGGCGGTTGAGAGCGCCGGTGAGTTGGTCGTGGCGGATCAGGTTGCTGGTTTTTTCCAATTCACTTTGCAGTTCGGCAATCTGCTCCTCGGATTCCCTGACGCGTTTCTGGGTTATGCGCAATTCATCCCTGGAGCGTTGGGCGTTGAGTTGGACAATCCGGGTTTCACGCATTACCTCGTCTATTACGGTGCGTAGTTCGATGGTGTTGTTGGCAGTGGCTATGCGCTGGGCGCAGGCTTCCACCTTGTCGTGGTAATCGGAGGTGGAGTCAGCAAAATTGGCAAGATGGTCTACGAAACCCGCCAGCATGTTTTTGAGCGCCTCTTTGGCATCGTTCAGGCTGTGTTTAAGGTGGCTTTGCTTGAAAATGACTTCCTTTATGCGTTGTTCCGCATCGTCGATGGTGCGTAGGGATAATGGTTTGGCAACAATGTCGTGCACCATCTCCATCTGCCCATGTAGCCATTGGTCGTCCTCAACCAGTTCGTTGACGTTCTCCACCAAGAGCCGTAACAGGTTCATCAGGCCGGATCGCATCTCCCGCTGATCATCAGCCTGCAATTCCAGGCGATAGGCAAATTGCTTGATTGCGCTGAGTAGCTGCGTCAGGGCTTTTGTATCGCGGGCGACACGAACCGCATTAGCCAGGGATTTGGCTTCCACTGCGAGTTTTGGGGTTTCCAGCAGAGGGGTTGTTATTGCCGTTTCCAGAGTGAATGCAAAGAGCTTGCGCAGCTCTCCAAGAAGCCCTGGATCTGCTGGCGCAGGAGCTATTGGTGCGGCGGAGAGGGAGGGCTCGGTAAGAGAGCTTTCAGTCTGCTCGACTGGGCCGCTATCAATACCTTGTCCCCAAGAATTGAGCAGACTGCGCAGCCGGGTGAACAAAAGTTCAGGGTCCTTGCCGGCGCTGTTTAGAACATGTTCCAGTGAATCCCTTTTCCTTCCTGTGGTTATCCCGGACTGATGGTTTTCCCATTGTCGTATGAGCTCCAATATGAGCTCACTCCATGGAGGCGGTTCGCTGCCACCTTCTGCTAGAAAACTTCCCAGGGCCGATTGGAAGCGTTCCCAGCTTTTATCCCGGATGGCCTCTTCCAGTGAGCGGCTCAGTCGTAACTGTGCCGGGCGACTTCGGTCCAGCGTACCGACCAAGTCCTTGCATTGCTTTTCGGGAAACAACCCCTCTCCGGGGATTGTCCCTGCTATCTCATAATAAAGCGTGAAATAGTTGTCTGGCGAAGGAGGGATGCGTCGGATTGCCAGTTGTCGGAGTACTTCCCGGGCGATTTCAGAAGGATTGGAAATAGCTGCCATGGAATTTTTCAGAAAGCTCTACAGTTGGACTGTATTCTATATATGACAGCGCTTTTGCTGATGCCGCCTCGGTTATAATGGCGGCCCCGCCGGGTTAGCTCAGTAGGTAGAGCAGCGCACTTGTAATGCGAAGGTCACCAGTTCGATTCCGGTACCCGGCACCACTCCTTTGACAAGATCCTTCTACGTAGTGATCCCTTTTGTCTGGGTTTGTCAGGAGGAAGGGCTCTCTTGTGCTTCTGTATCCCTTGCATATCCCAAGCGCTTCGAAAGAGTCGCTGCGGCTTCGCGGATTGCCTCGGCAATGTCGCTATTCCATGCGTTGTCGAAGTTCCCGATCGGACCTAACGATGTGACGGCAGCAACCATGTTGCCGGTGTGATTGAATACCGGTGCGCTGAATCCGTTAATGCCAGGGGAAAAACTGCCGCTCGCTCGAGAGATGCCGTGGTTTCGGATGTCCGTGATGGTCGTGTCCAATTCTCTACGCAATGCAGCTACCGTTGTCTGGCTGGCTTCAGCGTTGGCCTTGAGTTCCTTGTCTAGTAGTTGGCGCATGTAGGGGGAGCGGAAGAAGGCTGCAAATGCTCTTCCTGTGGCCGAGGTGGCCAAGGGGAGTACGGTGCCGGTGCGCAAAGTGACCGTGATAGGGCCGCCGGCCTCCATTAGTCGTACAACGGTTGCTCCTTGATTGCCCCAAACGGCAAGCGCTACGGTTTCCCCGAGTCTCTCGCACAAATCTTCCAGAATCGGCGTCGCAAGGCGCACTGGGTCTAATCTGGCCATTGCGGCTAAGCCAAGTTCCAGAGCGAAACTTCCAAGGTCATAGCGGCCAGTGGCCTGATCCTGTTCGACTAGACCTATGCGCATGAGGCTCACCAAGTAGCGGTGGGCTTTGGCGGCAGCCATGCCTGATGCCTTGGCTAGATCTCGAAGCATCATGGGGCGGCCGTAGGCGGCTAGGGCACGCAAAAGGCGGCTGCCAACCTCTATGGATTGAATCCCCTGTCTTTCCTTGGCTTGAGTTGAGTTCATTTTTCAGCGTGAGGGTGATGTGTACAGGCGTCATTATCCCTTGTTCGATGGCGTGCTAGGTAAAACCCTTCGCATATAATGAAACAGCCTGAGCGCGAGCACCTTGGGATAATCGGAGCTGGCATCGGGTATCCGCAGGGAATTTTCAGACAAGGGACTTTAAGTATGCGAGCAATATTGGTGGCGAATCCCAAGGGAGGGTGCGGCAAAACGACCTTGGCAACGAATCTGTCCGGGCATTTTGCCAATCAGGGGGCTAAAGTCACCTTGTGCGATCTCGATCGCCAACAATCCTCCTTGCGCTGGATGGCTTTTCGAGATGAAACGGTCCCCTCGGTGACTGGTTATTTTGGTGGCAATCAGCTTCTGTTTAATCCTCCCCAGGAATCTGACTGGGTGGTTTTGGATGCGCCAGCCGGTTTACAAGGGTACAAATTATCCGACTATCTGCGAAGGGTAGATAAGGTCGTCGTACCGGTGGTGCCTTCTGTTTTTGATATGGCAGCCACCGAAGATTTCCTAAATTCCATTCGTCAGGAAATGCGAGGGAAGCGGGGGGCTATCGGTATCGTTGCCATGCGGGTGGATCCGCGGACTCGTGCAGCAAGCATGTTGGAAGAGTTCTTGAACCACTTCGATATCCCCATCCTGACTTATTTGCGAAATACCCAAAACTACGTAAATGCTGCTGCAGCCGGCCTTTCGGTCTTTGATCCGCCCCGCGCCCGCCATCGCCGCGATGTCGAACAGTGGGAGCCCCTCTTGCAATGGCTCGGTGACTAGGCTATAGTTCGCCTCCCTTAACGCAGCAGCCGATTTTTCCGCAAGACGCGGGGCAGTAAATGAATCGGCTGGGTTGACGGGGTGGAGAGAAGTTTGATATAGTTCCGCTTCTCTGACGGACGCGGGGTGGAGCAGTCTGGCAGCTCGTCGGGCTCATAACCCGAAGGTCGTAGGTTCAAATCCTGCCCCCGCAACCAGCTCTTTAACAATAAGACAACCGATAGGTGTGGGTGCTTGATTGGATGTAGTTTGGCTTAGGCTGAACACAGAAGATTGAGTGCTCGCACGAAGAAGTAAGGATTTTGGGTCAAACCAAGATCTACATTTCGTCAAGCGAGTTTTAGCAG
>DATEZY010000110.1:0-4167 GCA_035255085.1 Azospira sp.
GCGATCAGACCGAGAGTGAGCCAGCGCATGGAAATGGAATATCCGGTAGCAAAAAGGGCCGGGGAGCATTGCACTCCGCCGGCCCCATCGGCCTTACTTCAGGTTGTAGAAGGTGTCGCGGCCGGGGTAGGAGGCGGTATCGCCCAGATCTTCTTCGATGCGCAGCAGCTGGTTGTACTTGGCGATGCGGTCGGAGCGGGACAGGGAACCGGTCTTGATCTGGCCGGCATTAAGACCCACGGCGATGTCGGCAATGGTGCTGTCTTCGGTCTCACCGGAACGGTGGGAGATGACGGCGGTGTAGCCGGCGCGCTTGGCCATTTCCACGGCAGCGAAGGTCTCGGACAGGGTGCCGATCTGGTTGATCTTGATCAGGATGGAATTGGCGATGCTCTTTTCAATGCCTTCCTTGAGGATCTTGGTGTTGGTGACGAAGAGGTCGTCGCCAACGATCTGCACCTTCTGGCCCAGACGCTCGGTCAAGAGCTTCCAGCCGTCCCAGTCGCCTTCGGCCATGCCGTCTTCGATGGAAACGATGGGGAACTGGTCGGCCAGGTTGGCCAGGTAGTCCACGAACTGGGCGGAGGTCAGTTGCAGGCCTTCGCCAGCCAGGTGGTACTTGCCGTCCTTGTAGAACTCAGAAGCGGCGCAGTCCAGGGCGATCAGCACATCCTGGCCGGGGGTGTAGCCGGCGTTCTCGACGGCCTGCAGGCACAGCTGGATGGCTTCGGCGTGGCTGCCCAGGTTGGGGGCGAAACCGCCTTCATCGCCCACGGCGGTGGAGAAGCCCTTCTTGTCCAGCAGCTTCTTCAGGGCGTGGAAGATCTCGGCGCCGCAACGCAGGGCTTCGCGGAAGGAGGAAGCGCCCACGGGCATGATCATGAATTCCTGGATGTCCAGGCTGTTGTTGGCGTGGGCGCCGCCGTTGATGATGTTCATCATCGGCACCGGCATCTGCATCGGGCCCATGCCACCGAAGTAGCGGTACAGGGGCAGGCCGGCTTCTTCAGCGGCAGCCTTGGCCACGGCCATGGAGACAGCCAGCATGGCGTTGGCGCCCAGGCGGGACTTATTCTCGGTGCCGTCCAGGTCGATCAGGGTCTTGTCGATGAAGGCCTGTTCCTGGGCGTCCAGGCCGATGATGGCCTCGGAGATTTCGGTGTTCACGTTTTCCACGGCCTGGAGCACGCCCTTGCCGAGGTAGCGGCCGGCGTCGCCGTCGCGCAGTTCGATGGCTTCACGGGAACCGGTGGAGGCGCCGGACGGCACCGCAGCACGGCCCATGACGCCGGATTCCAGCAGCACATCGACTTCGACGGTGGGGTTGCCGCGGGAATCCAGGATTTCGCGGGCGACGACATCAACGACAGAGCTCATGTTTCTCCCTTTGCTCTCAGAGTGACAAATTAAAAAACTTCGACGACCAGCGCCTTCACGCTCGCCGTCATTTCTTTTTGCTTAATGGCTATGCAGCTTCAGCGCTGCTCCTCCAGGGGGGAGGACTTGATCAGCTGGTCCAGGCCGGCCAGGGTCTGCAGCAGGGACTCCATGCGCTCCAGGGGCCAGGCATTGGGGCCGTCGGACAGGGCGTGGGCCGGGTCCGGGTGGGTTTCCATGAACAGGCCGGCAACGCCCACGGCCACAGCGGCCCGGGCCAGCACCGGCACGAACTCCCGCTGGCCGCCGGAAGCGGTACCCTGCCCACCGGGCAGCTGTACGCTATGGGTGGCGTCGAACACTACCGGGCAACCGGTCTCCCGCATGATGGCCAGGGACCGCATGTCGGAAACCAGGTTGTTGTAGCCGAAGGAAGCACCGCGCTCGCAGACCATGATGGTGTCCGCGCCGCCATTGGCTTCCCGGGCCTTGTCCACCACATTCTTCATGTCGCCGGGGGCGAGGAACTGCCCCTTCTTGATATTCACCGGCTTGCCCGATGCGGCCACGGCGTGGATGAAATCGGTCTGGCGGCAGAGGAAGGCCGGGGTCTGCAGCACATCCACCACGGCCGCCACTTCCGGCACCTCGGCTTCGGTGTGCACGTCGGTGAGCACCGGCACGCCGATCTGGGCCCGCACGCTGTCCAGGATCTTCAGGCCGGATTCCAGGCCCAGGCCGCGGAAGCTCTTGCCGGAGCTGCGGTTGGCCTTGTCGTAGGACGCCTTGAAGATATAGGGAATGCCCAGACGGCCGCACACCTCTTTCAGGTGGCCGGCCACGTCCAGGCACAGCTGCTCCGACTCGGCGACACAGGGGCCGGCGATGAGGAAGATCGGCTGGTTAAGGCCGACCTCGAAGCCGCACAGCTTCATCGACCGGCGGCCTCGCGCTGGGCCAGGGCGGCCTGGACGAAGGACAGGAACAGGGGATGGCCGTTGCGCGGCGTGGAGGTGAATTCCGGATGGAATTGGCAACCGACGAACCAGGGGTGCACATCGGCGGGCAGTTCGACCATTTCGCACAGGTCGGTGCCGGGAGCGCGACCGGCCACCTTGAGGCCTTTTTCTTCGAGCTTGGCCAGCAGGGTGTTATTCACTTCGTAGCGGTGGCGGTGCCGCTCGACGATTTCCGGGGCGCCGTAGATCTGGCGGGCCCGGGTGCCATCGGTCAGGTGGCACACCTGGCCGCCCAGGCGCATGGTGCCGCCCAGGTCGGAGTTTTCGTCGCGCTTTTCCACCTTGCCGGAGGCATCCTGCCACTCGGTGATCAGGCCGATCACCGGGAAGGGGCTGTTCTGGTCGAATTCGGTGGAATGGGCTCCGGCCATGCCGGCCACGTCACGGGCGAATTCCACCACGGCCAGCTGCATGCCCAGGCAGATACCCAGGTAGGGCACCTTGTTTTCCCGGGCGTAGCGGATGGCAGCGATCTTGCCCTCGGTGCCGCGCTTGCCGAAGCCGCCGGGTACCAGGATGGCGTCCATGCCCTTCAAGGCGCCGCAGCCGTTCTTTTCGATATCTTCCGAATCCAGGTAGTGGATATTGACCTGGGAACGGGTATGGATGCCGGCGTGCTTCAAGGCCTCGATCAGGGACTTGTAGGACTCGGTCAGATCCACGTACTTGCCGACGAAAGCGATATCCACGGAGTGCTCGGGATGCTCCAGGGCTTCCACCAGGCGGCCCCAGACGGACAGGTCGGCGGCCTTGGCCAGGATGTCCAGCTTGTGGCAGACGATCTCGTCCAGCATCTGCTCGTGCAGCATGGCCGGGATCTTGTAGATGGAGTCGGCGTCCAGCACCTCGATCACCGCCTCGCGCTGCACGTTGCAGAACAGGGCGATCTTGCGCTTCTCGTCTTCCGGGATTTCCCGGTCGGCACGGCACAGCAGCACGTCGGGCTGAATACCGATTTCCCGCAGTTCCTTGACGGAATGCTGGGTCGGCTTGGTCTTCAGCTCGCCGGCCGTGGGAATGTAAGGCAGCAGGGTGAGGTGCAGGAAACAGGTATTGTGGGAACCTTCCTCGAAGCCCATCTGGCGGATGGCTTCCAGGAACGGCAGGGACTCGATGTCGCCCACGGTGCCGCCCACTTCGACGATGGCCACTTCGGCCCCTTCGGCGCCACGCTTGATGTGGGCCTTGATCTCGTCGGTGATGTGGGGGATGACCTGCACGGTCTTGCCCAGATACTCGCCGCGGCGCTCTTTCTTGAGCACCGTGTCGTAGATCTGGCCGGTGGTGAAGTTGTTGCGCTTGCCCATCTTGGCGCTGGTGAAGCGCTCGTAGTGGCCCAGGTCCAGGTCAGTCTCGGCGCCGTCTTCGGTGACGAACACCTCGCCGTGCTGGAAGGGGCTCATGGTGCCCGGGTCGACGTTGATGTAGGGGTCAAGCTTGAGGTGGGTGACGGTGATTCCGCGGGATTCAAGAATCGCACCCAAGGATGCAGCGGCAATGCCCTTACCGAGAGAGGACACCACGCCGCCGGTGACAAATACGTATTTGGTCATGACTGTCTAGCTGCGGGAAAGCAGAATTGTAGCCGATAACCCCGCCCCCTTCCAAACCGGGGGGCAAACCCGGCGACACCAGGCCGTTGTCGCCCTCCCGGAATGGGCAGAGGAACTCAACGGGCGGTCCAACCGCCATCCATGGACAGGGCCGAGCCGGTCATCCCCGCAGCCGCCGGGGAACAGAGGAAAAGCACGAATTCCGCCAGCTCGTCGGC
>DATEZY010000111.1:0-10880 GCA_035255085.1 Azospira sp.
TGTTCACAAGGAGGAAGGCCAATGAGCCGCCTTGAATCCCGCCCGCCCTTCGGCCTCGCCCAGGGCGCGATAGCCGCCCTGGGTCTGGTGACCCTGGCCGGCTGTGCCGTGGGCCCCGACTACAAGCGCCCGGAAAGCCCCCTGCCCGACCAGTTCAACCAAGCCCGGGCAGAAAGCCCTGCCGACCAGCCCACCGCTCCGATGCAGAAGGATTGGTGGACCCTGTTCCAGGACGCCACCCTCAACGATCTGGTGGACCAGGCCCTGGCCCGGAACACCGACATGCAGCTGGCCGTGGCCCGGGTGGAAGAAGCCGATGCCCTGGCCCGGGAGGCCGGCGCCGCCCAGTTCCCCCAGATCAACGGCAACCTGGGCAGCAGCCGCACCCAGGCCAGTACCAAGACCGCCACCCCCACGCCCGCAGGCACGCCGCGCCTGCGGGACAGCCGTAGCGCCAGCCTGTCCACCGCCTTTGAAATCGATGTCTGGGGCCGTCTGCGCCGAGCCAGCGAGGCCGCCAGAGCCCAGGCCCTGGCCAGCCATTACGCCCAGGATACGGTGCAGCTCTCCCTGGCCGGCCTGGTGGCCAGCAACTACCTGGCCCTGCGGGCCTACGACGCGGAGCTGGCGGTAACCCGGGAAACCGTTGCCAGCCGGGAAGCCTCCCTGAAAATCGTCAAGGTGCGCCAGGAGGCCGGGCTGGTATCGCCGGTGGATCTGCATCAGGCAGAAAGCTCCCTGGCCGCGGCCCAGGCCCAATTGGCCGGCCTGCGCCAGCAACGGGCCCTAGCCGAGCACCAGATCGCCCTGCTCGTCGGCACCCCGGGGTTCACCGTGGCCCCCGGCGATATCCGCCAGCTGCCGCTGCCCCCCGTACCGCCGGCCGGCTTGCCCTCCTCCCTGCTACAGGCCCGGCCCGATGTCCGCCAGGCAGAGGAGACCCTGGTCTCGGCCAACGCCCAGATCGGCGTGGTCAAGGCCACCCTCTACCCCACCATCACCCTGACCGGCAGCCTGGGCAGCGAGAGCAAGGCCCTGTCGGACCTGTTCACCTCGGCGGCCAGCACCTGGGCCCTGGGTCTCAACCTGGTCATGCCCCTCCTCGATGCCGGCCGACATGCGGCCCAGGTGGACCAGGCCAGCGCCCGCCAGAAACAGGCGGTGGCCTCCTACCAGAAGACGGTACAGACCGCCTTCAAGGAAGTGAACGACGCCCTGGTCACCCTGCGGGAAAGCGCTGAAAAGGAGAGGGCCCAGGCGATCCAGGCCGAGGCGGCGAAGAAGGTGCTGGCGCTTACCCAGTATCGCTATGAAGCCGGCTACTCGGCCTATCTGGACCTGCTGGACGCCCAGCGCAGCGCCAACGATGCCCAGCTGAACTACCTGAACTCCCGGCAGACGCGCCTGACCAGCACGGTGGACCTGTTCAAGTCCCTGGGCGGCGGCTGGAAAGATAATTCACCCCGTCCCGTGGAAGCGCCGGCCAAACCCCTGGCCCAGGCTCCCCAGCCCAAGTAGCCGCTCCCCCCAAGGCCGGCGCCCCCCTTGCCGGCCTTCTTGCACAGCCTCCCGCAGCCTCTAGGCCGGGAGGCTGTTTTTTTAGGCGGCGTTAATTCTCTGCCTCGTAGCTGGAGAGGCTGACCCCGGCGTGGCCCAGGTATTCGCGCAGCTGCTTGATGTCGGTCTTGGAACAGGTGGAGCTATTGTGGGGATGGTGGAAAAAACCTTCCACCTTATTCAGGACCACCCGGTAACGGGCGCCATGGGTGGGTTCGATGCTGGCCCCGAGATGCACCAACAAGGACTCCACTTCGCGCCAGTGGATGTTGCCGCTCACCGGGTCCTGGAAGATGGTGCGCAGCAAATTAACATGCTTGTGGCTCATGGCAACGCTCCCTAGATTGGAGCTTTCATTCTACCGCCCGCCCCGGACCGACGGTAAGACAAACACAAGGCCAGAAGCGCGCCAGCACCAATGAAAAAGCCCATGCGATGCATGGGCTTTACTGGTACCTGTTCCCGACTTTTAACATTGGGAAATTCGGCTTTACGCCGCCTTGATTGCTGCACGGTGATCTCAAAAGACGTTCCTATTCTTAACCGCCATAGAATCTCCCTCGAGTGCGGCTGGCCCTACCTTGCTTGCCGTGCTCGCCGCCATTCACAGCACAATTCCAGGCTAGCACAGGGAAACGAAAAAGGGCAGGAAAATCTGTATGGCCCGGCCAAACGGACTATTGGGACTATCGGCTTAGGGGGCGCCCTCGACGCAGTAGTCGATGCGGCCGCGGGGCGCCAGGTATTCCACCGCCTCCAGCGGCAGGGTCGCCGGGTTTACGGCCTGCTCGACCGTCAGGTCGGCTTCCTTCAGATCCAGCATCAGGGCTTCGTTGCGGGGCACTTCCGGGTCGTAGAGCATCACCAGGGGATGCAGCAGCCGGGCCGGGTCGGTTTCGATGACCAGGCCGATGGTGCCATTGGACAGCATAACGAAAGTCCCCGGCGGATAGATGCCCAGGGTCTTGATGAATAGCTGCAGCAGCTCCGGATCGAAGCGTTCCCCCTCGTTCTTGAACATGTGGCCCAGGGCCTCGGAAGGGGTCTTGGCATCCTTGATGTCGAAGGGATTGCACAGATTGTCGTAGCGGTCGGCAATGGCGGCGATACGGGCCAGGCGGGGAATCTTCTCTCCGACCAGGCGATTGGGGAAACCATTTCCATCCCAGCGCTCATGGTGGCAGGCGATGATGTTGCGGGCCGGTACGGCCATGCTCTTGGCTTTGGCCACTACCTTGATGCCATAGCCGACATGGGCGCGATAGAACTCTTCCTCCGGCGGCGTGCGGTTGGGCGCGCGCAGGATGCGCACCGGGATTTCCGCCTTGCCCACGTCGTGCAGCAGGGTCCCCACCCCCAGGTAGCGCATTTCCTCGGCGGAAAGGCCGATGGTCTTGCCCAGGAGCATGGAGAGCACCATCACATTGAGGGAATGGAAGGCCAGGCCCGACTCCCGGGCCTTCTGGTTCACCAGCTGGATGACCACGCTCTCGGCCCCCATCAGGCCCGCCACCACGTGACCGGCCAGGGCCTGGGCATGGGTATGGGCCTCCGGCGGGTCGGCCGCGACACTCTTGAGGATGTCGGAAACGGCAGCCAGTTCCTCGTTGTATTCCCGCTCGCGCCGGGCCAGGCTGTCCCGCTGGCGGCGCACCCGGTCGATGCGCTGCTTCTTCTCGTCGAGCATGCCGGCCAGGGCCGAGGCACCGAAATCCACCTCCCCCTCTTCCGCCTCGTGGGAGGTAGCGACAGGCAGGGGCAAGGCGGTACTACGCTCCGGATGCCACTCCACCTCCTTCAGCCCCATCTCCTGCAAGGCGCGAATCTGCTTCTCGCTGGAAAGGCGAAATTCGTTGAGCAGGAAGGGGTGACGAATCCAACCGATATGGGACAGGGAGATGAAAATCCCGGGCTGGAGACGATCAACATTTACGGAGGGCATGGCTGAGACAAAAAATTGTTTGAGCGCATTGTAGTGCAGCTGCACCTTTCCGGCTGCGGCATTGATGCTTTTCTGGACGAACGGGCAAAAAATCGCCGTCAACGCCAAAAACACCATAGCCGCTCCCTGTCGAACATCGTACTATTAACGGCGAAGCTCGCCCCTGGCCCGCTGGCGGCGCAGCAGTTCTTTTTGCAGCACCCTTCGCCGCTTTCTTCCTTTGACCTTCAATAACTGGCGATTCTCCCGTGGCCTCCTTTCTGCCTGCAGCGATCAAGACTGGCGCCACCAGTCCGGCAAAACGCCTGCTCTGGAGCTTTGCCGCGGCCCTGCTGATCCTCACCTGGGCCGGCACCCTCTTCAAGATCCGTAGCGAAGAATCCCAGGAAATCGCCTCGGTGCTCCGCACCAATCAGAACCTGGCCCGCACCCTGGAAGAACACACACTGCGCACCTTAAAGAGCGTCGATCAGGCGGTGCTGTTCCTCAAATTCCAGTACGAAAAGAACCGGGGCAAGATCAACATTGCCGACTACGTGCGGGAAGGCATGATCATCAGCAACATTTTCAACCAGCTGGGGGTGATCGACGCCCACGGCCAGTACATCCTTTCCAACCTGCCTGAGCACAAGGTGGTGGACCTGTCGGACCGGGAGCACTTTCGCGTGCATATGGGCCGGGACAGCAACCAGCTCTACATCAGCAAACCGGTGCTGGGCCGAGCCTCGGGCAAGTGGTCGATCCAGATGACCCGGCGCATCAACAATCCCGACGGTTCCTTCGGCGGCGTGGTGGTGGTTTCCCTGGACCCCTACTACTTCACCCAGCTCTACGGCGATGTGGAACTGGGGGGCCACGGGGTCATTTCCCTCGTTGGCCTGGACGGCGTGGTGCGGGCCCGCAAATCCGGGTCCAACGAACAGGTGGGCCAGAGCGTGGCCGATTCCGCCCTCCTCGCCCTGGCCGCCAAACAGACCCAGGGCACCATGGTCAAAACCAGCAACATTGACGGGCTGGAGCGTTTCTACGCCTTCCGTCGCCTGGAGGACTATCCCCTCATGGTGGTGGTCGGCGAAGGCCGGGACGAAGCCCTGGCCGAAGTTCGGGGACGGGCCCAGGCCTATGTGCTGTTCGCCCTGCTGGTGAGTTTCACGGTGCTGGCCTTCAGCCTGGCCATCACCCAGCTCATGGGCCGGCTGGAAGCCAGCCGCAAGAAGGCGGAGGAAGCCAACCGCCTCAAATCCGAGTTCCTCGCCTCCATGTCCCACGAACTTCGCACTCCGCTCAACGGCATCATCGGCTATGCCGAGCTGCTGCGGGAAGAGGTCGGGGATGAGAGCCAGCGTGAATTTGCCGACACCATCCGCCAGAGCGGCGAGCACCTGCTGTACCTGGTCAATGCCATTCTCGACCAGGCCAAGATCGAGGCCGGCCGCCTGGAACTGCACCCCCAGGAAGAAGATTGCCGGGAACTGGCCCGGCAGATCCATCGCGCCCACCTACCCGCCGCCAGCACCAAGGGCCTGGAATTCACGCTGGAGCTGGCCGACGACCTGCCGCCCACCCTGGTGTGCGATGCCAGCCGCCTAACCCAGGTACTGAACAACCTGGTGCACAATGGCATAAAATTTACCGACACTGGCCGGGTAACCCTGAGCCTGACCCGGGAGCACGGGGTCAATGAAGAAAGCGATCGACTGCGCTTTGCCGTCAGCGACACCGGCCCCGGCATCGCTGCCGATAAACAACAGCTGATTTTCGAGAAATTCCGCCAGGCCGAATCCTTCGTCACCCGCCAGCACGGCGGCGCCGGCCTGGGACTGGCCCTGGCCAAACAGCTGGTGGAATTGATGGGGGGAACGCTGGACCTCCATTCCACCCCGGGCAGCGGGAGCGAGTTCTACTTCGCCCTGCCCGTCACCCCGAAGGATCTGCATTGATGAAGGTTTTGGTTGTGGACGACCAGGACGTCAACCGGCAATTGCCCGCCGCCATCCTGAGAAAGCTGGGCGTGGAAGTCGTGCAGGCCGCCTCCGGCCTGGAAGCGCTGGAACGTATGCGGGAACAGCCGGACATCCGGCACCTGCTGCTCGATGTCAGCATGCCCGGCATGAGCGGCACCGAGGTGTGCCGGATCCTGCGCCAGGGCGACGGGGGCGCGGACCTGTTGATCGTGGCCTACACCGCCCACGCCTTCCCGGAGGAAAAGGCCCAGATCATGGAAGCCGGCTTCGACACCCTGCTGATCAAGCCCATCAGCCGCAGCGGCCTACTCCAGGCCCTGGGCCTGGACTGAGCTCCCTCCCCGGCGGCTAGGGCCTAGGCCACATGCTGTCGTAGCACGTCCTGAAAGCGGGCCAGTTCCTCGGCCAAATCGTCGACCAGGCCGACCAGGGCGCTGTCCGCCGTCGCCTCGCCGGCCCGCTGCTCCAGTTCCGCCGCCAGGGCCACCACCGGATCGGCGCAGAAATTGGCGACACTGCCTTTGAGCGAATGGGCCGTCCGTGCCAGGGTCGGCCAATCGCCCGCCGCCAGGGCGGATTGCATCAGGCCCATGTCCGCCACCGACTGCTCGAGGAACACCTGGCCGATGATTTCCACCACATCCCGATCCGCCCGTTCCAGGGCTGCCTGGTAGTCGAAGGACCTGGGCGGCTCCGCCCCTCCATCTTCCATAGTGGCCTTGCCTTCCGGCATGGCGGCCAGCGATGCTCCCGGCATTTCTGCCGAAGCCGGGCGCCGGCGGCTGCCAAGGCTGATGCGGGTCAGCAGCTCAAGCATTTCCTTGGGTTTCACCGGCTTGGTCAGGTAACCGTCCATCCCCGCCTCCATGCCCCGCTGGCGATCCTCGGCCAGGAAAGAGGCGGAAAGGGCAACGATGGGCACACGCCCGCCGGCCTTGCGCTCCCCCTCCCGGATCCCGGCGGTGGCCTCGGCCCCGCCGAGCACCGGCATCTGCATGTCCATCAGGATCAGGTCGAAGGGCTGGTCCGCTGCCAGGTCCACGGCCTCCTGGCCGTTATTGGCCAGGGCCACCCGATGCCCGGCATGTTCCAGCAGGTTCACCATGAGGCGCTGATTCACCGGGTGATCCTCGGCCAGGAGAATGCGCAGCCCGCCTTCCCTGGCATCACCCTCGGCACTGCCGCCTGGAGCCATGGTACCGCGGCCGAGCAGCGCCCCCAGGGCCCGCTCCAAGTCGGCCATGACCACCGGCTTGACGCTGTGGGCGCCGATGCCCAAAGCGGCACAGCGCCCCAGGCCCTGGCGCAGGGTCCCGGGGGCGAGCAACAGTAATAGCTGGCGGGGGACCACGCCACGGGCCAGGAGCTGTTCCGCCAGGGCAAAGCCGTCCGGCTCCGGCATGGTCCCATCCAGCACGTAAAAGTCGAAAGCGGCAGCGTCAGCCTGGTCCACCAGGGCCAGGGCTGCCGCCGCCGAGTCGGCCTGACTGACCGTCGCCCCGAGATGCACCAGCTGCCGCGCCAGGACTTCCCGGGCGTGGCTCTGGTCATCCACCAGCAACAGGCGCTGCTCGACCAGGGAAAGAGGAGGCGCCGGCACCTGGGCCTGAGCCCGACCCAGGGTGACGGTGAAATGGAAGGTACTGCCCTGGCCCGGGGTGCTATCCACCCAGATGCGCCCGCCCATCAGCTCCACCAGACGGCTGCAGATGGCCAGCCCCAGGCCGGTACCACCGTAGCGCCGGGTGGTGGAACTGTCCTCCTGGGCGAAGGCCTCGAAAATGACCTGGCAGCGGTCGGGGGAAATACCGATGCCGGTATCGCTCACCGCCAGGTGCAGCTCCAGGGTATCGGCCGTGCTGGCGCCAGCCGTCACCGTCAGGGCCACTTCGCCGCTGGCGGTGAATTTGATGGCATTGCCGAGCAGGTTGAGCAGCACCTGGCGCAGGCGCCCCGGATCTCCCACCAGGGGCTGGGGCAGCTCCAGGGGCAGGTCGGCCAGCAACTCCAGGCCCTTCTGGTCGGCCCGCAGCCCCAGGGTACGCAGGACATCCCCCACAAGAGGGGCCAGGGCGAAGGGAATGGCCTCCACCTCGAGCTTGCCGGCCTCGATCTTGGAGAAGTCGAGAATGTCGTCGATGATGCCCAGCAGAGCATCGGCGGACACCTTCACCGCCTGCAGGTACTCCTGCTGTTCGGTGCTGAGGTCCGTCTCCAGGGCCAGTTCGGTCATGCCGATGATGCCGTTCATGGGGGTACGGATCTCGTGGCTCATATTGGCCAGGAAATCGCTCTTGGCTCGGCTGGCCGATTCGGCGGCCTCCTTGGCCCGCAGCACTTCCGTCTCCCAGCGCTTGCGTTCCGAAATATCGAAAATGATGCCCACCAGGCCGCTGATGCTGCCGTCCGGGCGGGTCAGGGTGGCCTTGTTGAAGAGGCAGACATGGCGGCCCCGGCGGCCGAAATCGAGCTCCAGCTCGTATTGCTGACGGCCCCGGGTGTGGAACAGTTCCTCGTCCCGGCTGGCATGGTGTTCCGCCACCTGGGGCGGCAACAGTTCCCGCACATGACGGCCCAGCCATTTCTCCCGCTCAATGGCGAAAAACTCGGCGAAGGCCTTGTTAAAGCCCAGGTAATGCCCATCGGTATCCTTGAAATAGACAGGCACGGGCATGGTTTCCACCAGTTCCCGGGTGAAATGCAGCTGCTCGTCCAGCTTGGCCTCGGCCCGCTTGCGCGCCGTGATGTCGGTGCGGATGCCGATGTACTGGTAGGGGATGCCCACGTCGTCGAGCAGGGGCACCAGGGTGGCGCTGACCCAGTAGAGGCTGCCGTCCTTGGCCCGGTTGCAGATCTCGCCCCGCCACACCTGGCCCTCGCTGATGTTGTGCCACATCTCCTCGTATAGGGACGGAGGATGGATGCCGGACTTGAGCAGGCGATGGTTCCTGCCTAGCAGTTCGGCCTGGGTGTAGCCGCTGATCTCGCAAAACTTGTCGTTGGCGTAGAGGATGTTGCCGGCCACGTCGGTGGTGCTGACGATGGCGTGCTGGTCCAGGGCGAATTTCTGCTGCTCCAGGCTGGACAAGGCCTGGTGCAACTGCAGCAGGTTGCTTTCCCGCTCCCGGACCAGGCTGGACATGAGCGTTGCCAGGGTATCCAGGCTGCTGTCTTCCGGGTCGATGGGCGGCAGCCCCCCATCCTCGAGCAGGCGATTGGCCGTCTGCCGCAGGGAATCGATGGCCTGCTGCCGTATTGCCAGATCCCGCCGCAGGCGCTGATTGGCCTCGGCCAGTTCGCTGGAACTCAGTTCCAGGCTGCGGGCGCGCAGGCCCAGATCCCGGTCGCTCTGCTCGTAGGCGGCCTGTATGGCCTGCAACAGCCCGCCCAGGCCGGCCAGGGCGACGGAAGTGGCCGGTGCCACATCGGGCCGGGCCGCCAGGAGCAGCAGGTCGTCCAGCAGGGGCTGCACCTGTTCTGGGTCATCCACCCCGAGAAAGCGCTTCAGCTGGCGGTAAAGCAGGCGATGCATGGATCAGTTCTCGGAAATCACGGTGACGGTCATGGTCTGGTTGTGCAGCTTGCATTCGCCGCTACCGGCGACGGGGCTGATTTCCCCGTAGGAATAGAAACCGGTGACGGCGACGCCCCGGCCAAGCACCTCGGCCACGCCCTCCACCTCTTCGTCCACCCGGCCGCCCAGCACCAGCTTGCGGCCGACGCAGCTCACCAGAATGGCCAGGCGGTTGCCGGCGCCAGTGCCGAGCTCGCCACCACCGGCACAGGAAAATTCCGCCGCCCGCTGGGCGCCATCCACCAGGGCATCGGGCGTGGCATGCATGAGCTTGAGATAGCCGTCGGGATCGATTTCCCCGGCCAGTACCAGGCTGCCCGTCGCCTCGTCCACCCCCAGGATGGTGCGGATCAGGCCGACGGCGGCGTGGTCCCGGCCAAGCATGGAAAAGGGAAAGAGCAGGCCCGAAGCCGGCAGCTCCCGAGCGTATTCCCCCAGGTAGCGCTTGTAGATGTCCAGGGCCGGCTCGCCATCCAGTTCGTAGAGCACATTGCCGTCGCAGCGGGTGACCCGGCGGGCCGGGCCGAAGGGTTCCCAACCGCCGAAGGAGCCGTGGCCAAGGTGGATACCGGCGCCGTAGAAGCCTACCGCCACCAGGGTGGTGGCGGAAACCCCTTGGGAAGACAGGGTCCAGGTCTTCTGGAAATCGGCACCGTCCCCCGCCAAACCACCGGAAATGGGCACTCCGGGGCCGAGCACCGCCGCCATACCGGCCACCAGGGCGCTGCCATTGATGGCCACGCCCTGGCCCAGGAGCAGCACCCCGGCCAGATCGGGTCCCTGCAATTGCTCCGCCAGCCGGGTGCCAGCGGCATGGGAATCGGCCATGTCGGTGAGGACGGTGGAAGCCTCGCGCACGGCGCTATGCTCGAAGTGCAGGGCGGTCAGGATGGTGCTGTCGTCGAACACGCCATGGGCAGTGATCTCCCCCGCCGTGCTGCACCCCACCCGCAGGGCTCCCGGACAGGCCTGGGCCAGGGCGTCGGCAAAGCCGGGGGCCGCCATCACATCGACGCCGGCGAACACCAGCAACAGGTGGGGGCGAATATCCCCCAGGGCTGCCAATAGCTCGGAACCGGCCAGGGGGCCGTGCAGGTGTAACTGGCGAATCTCCATCGTCTCACTCCTCTCCAGGGGCCCGGCACCTTGTTTTGGCGCTCATTGCCGGCCCTCATTCTTGACGTATTGCTTGGGGCCCTTATTCCTTGGCTCCCTGCCCCTTTTTGGTCTCAGCCAAGGGGCGTTCTTGAAATCACTCCAGGCGCGGCTCCAGGGCTTCATCCTGGTAGCGGGCGCGAATGGCCAGGACTTCGTCCCAGCTGCGGAAAAAGGCGTCGACACATTGGGGATCGAAATGCCCGCCCGCCCCCTCCCGCAGCAAGGCTGCCGCCCGCTCCAGATCCCAGGGCTTCTTGTAGGGCCGCTCCGAGGTCAGGGCATCGAATACGTCGGCCACGGCCACGATGCGGCTGTGCAGGGGGATTTCGTCGCCCTTGAGGCCCCGGGGGTAACCGCTGCCGTCGTACTTCTCGTGGTGGCAGCGGGCAATCTCGGCCGCCGCCTGGAGGATGGGAGACTGGCTGCCCTGGAGGATGTCGTGACCGATGGAGGCGTGCTGCTGCATCACCCGGAATTCATCCTCGGTCAGGCGGCCGGGCTTGAGCAGGATGTAATCGGGCGTTCCCACCTTGCCCACATCGTGCATGGGGGACGCTTCCAGAATGAGTTGCTGCTCCGCCTCATCCAGACCCAGGTTGCGGGCGATGAGCTGGGAATAGGCGGCCATGCGCAGGATATGGGCACCGGTTTCCGGGTCCCGGTATTCCGCCGCCCGGGATAGGCG
>DATEZY010000112.1:0-2784 GCA_035255085.1 Azospira sp.
CCCGGGCCTGCACCAGCCGGGCCAGGGGCCGGGCCTCGGCCAGGGTCACCAGCAATGGCGCCTGGCAGCTTTCCAGGATGCCCGCCTGGCGGTGCAGATGGTCGGCCAGCCGGGCCGGGTTGGCCGGCGGATAGAGGGGCACCGGCACGCCCCCCGCCAACAGGGTACCGAAGAAGGCATGGAAGAAGTCCAGGGAGGTGGGCAACATGATGGCCACCGTCTGCCCCGGCGCGAGCCCGCTGGCGATGAGCCCCGCCCCTAGCTGCCGGGCAGCTTCCAGAAGGCCCCGGTAGGTGAGCGATTCAGAGCGGTCGGTGGCAGCGAGGAAATAGATGTGCTCCCGCTCGGGATAATGGCCGGCATGCCATTCCAGCACCTGGGTCAGGGTGGTGGCAGCAATGGGGAGTTCGATGTGGAGTTCGACGGGAAGCGAGGGTGGGAGCGGCATTCCCTCCCGCGGCAGACTGAGGGCAGCCTGGGTCCAAGCAGTGCCCCGCGCCAGGGCCTGCAGCAGGTCTCCCGGGGTTTCCGCCCGGCCCAGGGTGCCCTCGGGCAGGCGCAGGCCGAAGGCGGCTTCGATGCGCAGCAGCAGTTCGCCCCGGGCCAGGCTGTCCAGGCCCAGGTCCCGCTCCAGGGAGCTGTCCCGGCCGACCCGGCCCGCCGCCCCCGGATGCACCTCGGCCCGCAGGCTTTCGATCACCGCAAGCAGCCGGGGCCAGCGCTCCTGGTTTGCAACCGTGGATTGGGACGGGGGCAGGTTAGGCGCCGGCGACGACTCGGGCATCGCCGTTCAGCCCAGCTTGGCGCCCAGGTAGTCGAGCAGATCCTGGAGGCTCGCCAGCTTGCCGTAGTCGGCTTCGGGAATATCCACCGCCAGTTTTTCATGGAGGCCGATGAGGAAATTGAGCCAGTCCATGGAATCCAGGTCCACCTGCTGGCGCAGGGGTTTGTCGTCCCGCAGTTCGTCCGCCTCCACCTCGGGGGCGATGCCTTGCAGGGTAGCAATGATCGTGGCCCGCAGCTGTTCTTTGTTCTCCATCTCCCCTCCTTCGCGCTTCAAAGGCTTTCGGGCTGTTGCAGCCGCTCCCGCAGTTCGGCCAGGAACAGGGCGCCCCGGTGGCCGTCGGAAACCCGGTGGTCCGCCGCCAAGCTGGCGGTGACCGTGGGCATGACCAGCAGTTGGTCATTCTCCACCCAGGGCCGGGGCGCGATGCGGCCGAAGCCCACCAGCGCCACCTGGGGTGGGTAGATCACCCCATACACCGCATCCACCCCCTGGTCCCCCAGGTTGGTGACGGTAATGGTGGGGTCGGACATTTCCGAGCTTTTCAGGGAGCCGGCCCGGGCCCGCTTCACCAGGTCGGTAAGATCGGCCATCACCTGTTCCAGGCTCTTGTCGCCCACGGCGTGGATGGCCGGGGCGATCAGGCCGCCCTGGCGCAGGGAAATGGCGACGCCGATATGGGCCGCGGCCACCGGCTCGAAGGCGCCGTTGCGGAAATAGCCGTTCATCTCCGGATAACGCTGCAGGGCCAGGGCCACCGCCTTGAGCTGCAGGGCGGCCATGAGCAGGCGGGCGGTGATGGGCCGGTCGGCATTGACCCTGGCCAGCCAGTCCTGGGCCCGGCCCAGGGGGATGGTCTCGGCCAGGTAGTAGTGGGGAATCTCGCGCTTGGCCCGGCTCATGGCGGCAGCAATAGCCTGGCGCATCTGGGCCTGCCGATCCTGGGGCGAAACGGCCTCGGTCTCCGGGGCCGGCCTTCCGGGATCGGAGCGGACTGCCGCATCCACGTCGGCCAGGGTCACCGCCCCGCCGGGGCCGGTTCCCACAATCCGGGCCAGATCCACCCCCAGGGCCTCGGCATGCTTCCGGGCCGCCGGGGAAACCCGCTGGCGGCCGGCGGCTGGTTTGGGCATGGGTCGGCCTGGAGCCGGGGCTGATTCGCCGGGTTCGAGCAAGGTCGCCAGGACCGTGCCCACCGGGATCTTTTCCCCCGGCTCGATCAGCAACTCATGCACCGTGCCGCCGAACCAGATTTCCACATCCACCGCCGCCTTGGAGGTATCGACGATGGCCACCACCTGGCCCTTTTGCACCGCATCCCCGGGCTTGACCTTCCATTCCAGCAGCTTGCCCTCGTCCATGTCCGACCCCAGGGACGGCAGTTTGAATTCAAGCATGGAGCAGCTCCTTCACCGCCGCCACGATCTTCGCCACCTGGGGCAAGGCCGCCTCTTCCAGGTGCCGGGCATAGGGGATCGGCACCTCGGCGCTGCACAGCCGCAGTGGCGGGGCATCGAGATCGTAGAGGCAATCCTCGGCCAGGCGGGCCACCACCTCCGCCGCCAGGCTGCCGCTCTTCCAGCCCTCGTCCACCACCACCACCCGGTGGGTCTTGCGCACCGAGGCGGCGATGGTTTCCGTATCCAGGGGACGCAGCACCCGCAGGTCCACTACCTCGGCGTCGATGCCCAGCACCGCCAGCTCCTCCGCCGCCTGCAGGGCCTTGGGCAGGCTGCCGCCGTAGGCAATCAGGCTGACTTGGCTGCCCAGGCGCCGCACCGCCGCCCGGCTAATGTCGCAGCGCCAGTCCTCGGGCAATTCCCCCTCCAGGTTGTAGAGCTGGGCGTGCTCGAAAATAATCACCGGGTCCGGGTCGGCCAGGGCCGGGGCCAGCATGCCCCGGGCGTCGCCGATGGTGGCCGGGGCCAGGACGCGGATACCGGGGATGTGGGCGTACCAGTTCTCCAGGCTGTGGGAATGCTGGGCCGCCAGCTGGCGGC
>DATEZY010000113.1:0-81583 GCA_035255085.1 Azospira sp.
GGACCTGAAGGACCTGCGCGCCATGGTGCAGCACGTGGGGGACCACGCCAAGGACTTCACCACCGAATACGGCAACATCTCCGCCGCCTCCATCGGCGCCATCCAGCGCAGCCTCCTCACCCTGGGCGAACAGGGGGCGGAAAGCTTCTTCGGCGAGCCCATGCTCGACATCGCCGACCTGATGCAGACCGACGGCGGCCGGGGCGTGATCAACATTCTGGCGGCAGAAAAGCTCATGGCCTCGCCCCGGCTCTACGCCACTTTCCTGTTGTGGCTGCTGGCGGAGCTGTTCGAGCACCTACCCGAAGTGGGGGACCTGGAGAAGCCGAAACTCGTGTTTTTCTTCGACGAGGCCCACCTGCTGTTCAACGAAGCACCGCCGGCCCTGCTGGAAAAGGTGGAACAGGTGGTGCGCCTGATCCGCTCCAAGGGCGTCGGCATCTACTTCGTCAGCCAGAATCCCCTGGACATTCCGGACACCGTTCTGGGACAGCTCGGCAACCGGGTGCAGCACGCCCTGCGCGCCTTCACGCCGCGGGACCAAAAGGCGGTGAAGTCCGCCGCCCAGACCCTGCGAGCCAATCCGGCCTTCGATGCGGAGATGGCCATCACCGAACTGGGTGTCGGCGAAGCCCTGGTCTCCTGCCTGGACGAGAAGGGCCGGCCCAATGTGGTGGAGCGGGCCTTCATCCTGCCCCCCGCCTCCCGCATCGGTCCCTTGAGCGCCGAGGAGCGCCAGCAGGCCATCCACGGCTCGGTGCTGTACGGCCACTACGAACAGGCCGTGGACCGGGAATCGGCCTACGAAAAGCTCACCGGCCGGGTTGGCGGACAAAACGGCGGGCAAGCCCCCAGCCAGACGCCTGCCGCCGAGAGCGGCGGCAACGGCGGCGGTTTCTTCGGCAGCGGTGGCATCCTCGGCGAGGTGCTGGGCGGCGTCACCGGCGGCCGCAGCAGCGCCCGGGGCGACTCGGTCATCACCACCGTCGCCAAGAGCGCCGCCCGGGCCATCGGCTCCCAGATCGGGCGGGAAATCATCCGCGGGGTGCTGGGGTCGATTCTCGGTGGGAGCAGCAGCCGGCGGCGCTGACCGCCCCCAGGAGAACAAAGAAAAGCCCCCCCACTGGTAACAGTGGGGGGGCTTTTTGTTTAGTTCAGGTTACTGCGATTTCGTCACACCGGCATCAACCCTTCGCCGCATGCCTGACTGCGGCCACCGCCACCACCCGGCCTTCGCCAACGAAGGCTTCGACGTTTTCTTCCAGGTCGTCCGGTTCGTAGAGGTAATTCACCATCATGCCGTAGGATTGCTTGAAGCCCTTGGGAGCGGTGTCGGCGAGGAAGTTGAGGCGCTCGATGCGGGCGCCGTTGCCCAGGTGGAAGCGGGCCACCGGGTCGAAAGGTTTGTCGCCGGACTTGGCCGTCACCAGGTAGCGGGCCGCCAGGCGGGTCAGGCCCGGTTCGATGAGCCGCGTCAGACGGGCATCGGCGGCCCATTCGCCCTTGGGCAGCAGGGCCCGCAAGGCTTCGGCGTCGGGCGCGATATTGGCCTGCTTGGCGATCTTGGCCAGGTCCGGGGCAAAGCAGGTGGCAAACACGTCCGGGTTGCGGTCGGCCCACAGGCGCAGGGTGGGCAGGGGCGAGAGGGTGGCGAAGGTCTTCAAGCGGGGGAAGTCCCGCTTAAGATCCTCGATCACCCGCTTCAACAGGAAATTGCCAAAGGAGACGCCGCGCAGGCCCACCTGGGTGTTGGAGATGGAATAGAAGATGGCGGTGTCGGCCCGGTGCGGGTCGGCGGTGGGGGCGTCTTCGTCCAACAGGTGCTGCACCGAGTCGGCCAGCTTACCCACCAGGGCCACCTCGACGAAGATGAGGGGCTCCATGGGCATGCGGGGATGGAAGAAGGCGTAGCAGCGCCGATCCGAATCCAGACGGTTTTTCAGGTCCTTCCAGGAACGGATTTCGTGCACCGCCTCGTACTGCACCAGCTTTTCCAGCAGGGCGGCCGGCGCCTGCCAGGTGAGGCGGGAGAGTTCGAGGAAGCCGACGTCGAACCAGGCGGTGAGGCGGTTCTCCAGTTCCCGGTCCAGGGCCTTCAGGTCCGGATCCTTCTCCAGATAGCGCAGCAGGTCGGCCCGCAGGTCCACCAGGAATTTCACCCCCTGGGGAATGGCGTTGAACTGGGTGACGATGCGAATGCGGGAGGAGCGCATGGCGCCCCGCAAGGCGGCTTCCGCATCCCACTGCCCCGGGGTGCCGACGGCCTGCTGATAGGCGGCGTGGGCGGTGGCGACGCGCTTGGGATCGGGGCCAAATTCCAGGGCGATGAGGCGCAGGAATTCGTGGCGGCCAGCATCGTTGAGGCCCAGGTAGGTCTCCGCCAGCTTGGCGGCCCGGCCCCGGGCCGAGACCTCGCCACCCAGGCTGGTGGCACATTCCTTCAGTTGTTCACGGATGCGGGCCAGTTGCTTGGCCGGCAGGGCGGGGGCGGAAGTCTTGCTGGGAGCGGTGGCCATGGGGCTTCTCCTTCTTGTCCATCGGGTTTATGCCGATGGTAGAGCAGCCCCACGGCATGTCAACGACGGCGGTAAGCCAGCACCAGCAAGGCGAGGCCGGCCAGGACCATGGGCAGGGATAGCCACTGACCCATGCTGATGGCGTAGCTGTGGCCAAAAATGCCGGCATCGGGCTCGCGGAAGTATTCGGCGATAAAGCGGAAGGCGCCGTAGCCGATGAGGAAGACGCCGGAGACGGCGCTGGTGGGCCGGGGCTTGGCCGAGTACAGCCAAAGGATGAGGAACAGGACGACGCCTTCCAGGCCGGCCTGGTAGAGCTGGGAGGGGTGCCGCGGCAGGTCGTCCACCTGGGGAAAGATCATGGCCCAGGGCAGGCTGGGGTCTGCCGGCCGGCCCCACAGTTCGCCGTTGATGAAGTTGCCGATGCGCCCGGCTGCCAGGCCCAGGGGCACCAGGGGGGCGATGAAGTCGGTGACGGTGAAGAAGCTGCGGCCGTGCTTTCTGCCCCACCAGGCCATGGCTGCCAGCACGCCAAGGAAGCCGCCGTGGAAGGACATGCCCCCCTTCCACACGGCGAAGATTTCCAGGGGATGGGAGAAGTAGTAGCCGGGCTGGTAGAACAGCACCTCGCCCAGGCGGCCGCCCAGGACCACGCCCAGGACACCGTAGAACAACAGGTCGTCCAGTTGCTCCAGGGTCCAGCCGGTGGCCTGGTGCTGGGGGTGATGCAGCAGGCGGTGACGCCCCAGGACATAGAAGGCAGCAAAGGCCGTCAGGTACATGAGGCCGTACCAGCGCACGGACAGGGGGCCCAGGGATAGGGCGACGGGATCGAACTGGGGATGGATGAGCATGGTCGGCGGGGAAAATTGCCCCAGGCCCACCGGCCGGGAAACCGGAAGGCGTGGGGCAGGAAGATTAGAGACGGAAGCGCTCGGCGGTGCCGCGCATGTGCTGGGCGAGGGAGGAGAGGCTGCCGGAGAGGTCGGCGGTATTTTCCGCTCCCCGGTTGTTTTCCTCGCTCATCTGGGCGATCTGTTCGACGTGGCCGGCGATCTGGTTGCTCGCCTCACCCTGTTCGCGCAGGGCGCTGGAGATGGCATTGACCTCCTGCTCCACCTCGGCGGCCCGGGCGTTGATGCGGGTGACCGCTTCGCCGGCCGTGTCCGCCAGGGATACGCCGCTTTCCACCAGATTCACGGCCTGCTCCATGCCGGCGGCGGCGTGGTCCACCCCGTGCTGGATGGCGGCAATCTTGTTGGCAATGTCCTGGGTCGCCAGGGCGGTGCGCTCGGCCAGCTTGCGCACCTCGTCGGCCACCACGGCGAAGCCCCGTCCCTGCTCCCCGGCCCGGGCGGCCTCGATGGCGGCATTGAGGGCGAGCAGGTTGGTCTGGTCGGCCACTTCCTTGATCACCTGGACGATGCCGGAAATTTCCTGGGAAGCGGCACCCAGGTCGCGAATGGCCCCGGCCGTGTCCTCGATGCGGCCGGCGATGCTGCGCATCTGCTCCACCGCATCGGCGATCACCGAACCGCCTTCCCGGGCTGCCTCGCCGGAGGCATGGGAGAGATCGAAGGCGCGGCTGGCATTGTCGGCCACCTGGTTGATGCTGACCGTCAGCTGTTCCACCGTGGCCGCCATGGAAGCGGCAGCCTCGGATTGGGCGCCGGAACCGGCGGACACCTGACGGGAAGAGACCGCCAGGCTTTCCGCCGCGGTGGCGACCTGGCCGATGCCGTTCAGCATGTCCTGCAGGGCGGCGCGCACCGAAGCCGTCAGATGGTTGATGGACTCGGCGGTTTCGCCGATTTCGTCATGACCGTGGGCATCCAGCTGGCGGGTGAAATCCGAATCCCGCTCGATCTCCAGCACCTCGCGGCGAATCTTCTGCAGCGGCCGGATGATGGAAGCGTAGAGCCAGAAGGCCAGGGCGGTGCCAACGGCCAGGGCGGCCAGGTTGATGCCGACGATCCAGATTTGGCCGGTGCGGGAGAAGCTCCGCGCCCCTGCCCGGGCCCGGTCGGCACCCTTGACCGTGTAATCGACGACGGCATCGATAGCCGGGCGCAGGGCCCGGACCGCCTTGCGGGAGTCGCCCTCGAAATAGGCGTGGGCCTCGTCCCGCTTGCCCTCGCGCACCAGAGCCACCAGTTGCTCGTGGGTCTTCAGATAGACCTCCAGCGCCTGGCGGTAGGTGGCGTAGAGGGCCTTTTCGTCTTCATCCCGAACCAGGGCCAGAAAGGACTGGTCAAATTTTTGCAGCGCCGCCAGATTCTGGCCGCCCCGCTTCAGGGCATCGTCCACTTCCGCCGTGTTGCGGGCGATCAGCAACTGGGTTTCCCGATTGCGGAAATCCAGGGCCTCGGCGTTGATGCCGGAGGCGGCCCGGATGCTGGGCTGCCAGGTATCGGAAATTTCGGAAAGGGACTCTTCCAGGTGATCGAAGCGATTCAGGCCCACTACCCCGACCAGGGTAATGAGGACCTGCATGGTTGCCAGGGAAAACACCAGTTTCCGGGAGATACGCATGTTGTCGGACTCCTTCTTATTCGGCCGCCGATGCGGCACAGGGCTGCGCCCTGGCCACGGGCGAAGGATCATAACATGCTAGTATTTAGGCCTTAATTTTTGGCCGCCCCGTCCTGGTTTTTGGCGGCTGTTGCTGTCTGGAGATCCGACCATGCCCGCCTACCGTTCCCGCACTTCCACCCACGGCCGCAACATGGCTGGTGCCCGCGCCCTGTGGCGCGCCACCGGCATGAAGGACGGCGATTTCGGCAAGCCCATCATCGCCGTGGTGAATTCCTTCACCCAGTTCGTGCCCGGCCACGTGCACCTGAAAGACATGGGTCAGCTGGTGGCCCGGGAGATCGAGGCGGCCGGCGGCATCGCCAAGGAATTCAACACCATCGCCATCGACGACGGTATCGCCATGGGCCACGACGGCATGCTCTACAGCCTGCCCTCCCGGGACCTGATCGCCGACTCCGTGGAATACATGGTCAATGCCCACTGTGCCGACGCCATGGTGTGCATCTCCAACTGCGACAAGATCACCCCGGGCATGCTGATGGCCGCCATGCGGGTCAACATCCCCACCATCTTCGTTTCCGGTGGCCCCATGGAAGCGGGCAAGGTGAAGTGGGAAGGCAAGACCATCGCCGTGGACCTGATCGACGCCATGATCAAGGCCGGCGACAGTTCCTGCTCCGACGCCGAGGTGGATGAGTTCGAGCGCTCTGCCTGCCCCACCTGCGGTTCCTGTTCCGGCATGTTCACCGCTAACTCCATGAACTGCCTGACCGAGGCCCTTGGCCTTTCCCTGCCGGGCAACGGCACCCTGGTGGCGACCCACGCCGACCGCAAGGGCCTGTTCCTCGAAGCCGGCCGCCGCATCGTGCGCCTGGCCCAGCGCTGGTACGAAGAGAACGACGCCTCCGTGCTGCCCCGTGCCATCGCCAACCAGAAGGCCTTCGAGAACGCCTTCGCCCTGGACGTGGCCATGGGCGGTTCCACCAATACCGTGCTGCACCTCCTGGCCACCGCCCAGGAAGCCGGCGTCACCTTCACCATGGCCGACATCGACGCCATCTCCCGCAAGGTGCCCTGCCTGTGCAAGGTGGCGCCCGCCACCCAGGACTACCACATCGAGGACGTGCATCGCGCCGGCGGCATCATGGCCATCCTGGGCGAACTGTCCCGCGGCGGCCTGATCCACCGCGACACCCCCACCGTCCATTGCCACACCCTGGGTGAAGCCATCGACACCTACGACGTGCAGCGCGCCGGCTCCCAGCGCACCCTGGAATTCTTCCGCGCAGCTCCCGGCGGCATCCCGACCCAGACCGCCTTCAGCCAGGATCGCCGCTACACCGAGCTGGACCAGGACCGCAGCCACGGCTGCATCCGCAACGTGGCCCACGCCTACAGCAAGGAAGGCGGCCTGGCCGTCCTGCACGGCAACATCGCCCTGGATGGCTGCATTGTGAAGACGGCCGGCGTCGATGAATCCATCTGGAAATTCACCGGCAAGGCCAAGGTCTACGAGAGCCAGGACACTGCCGTTGCCGCTATTCTCGGTGGCGAAGTGGTGGCCGGCGACGTGGTGGTGATCCGCTACGAAGGCCCCAAGGGCGGCCCGGGTATGCAGGAAATGCTCTACCCCACCTCCTACCTCAAGTCCCGCGGCCTGGGCAAGGAATGCGCCCTGCTGACCGATGGCCGCTTCTCCGGCGGCACCTCCGGCCTCTCCATCGGCCACGCTTCCCCGGAAGCGGCCGAGGGCGGCGCCATCGGCCTGGTGCGCACCGGCGACACCATCGAAATCGACATCCCGGGCCGCCGCATCCACCTGGCCATTTCCGATGCCGAACTGGAAGCTCGCCGCGCCGAGGAAAACGCCAAGGGCGACAAGGCCTGGAAGCCCACGGAAGAGCGCCAACGCGTCGTCTCCAAGGCGCTGCAGGCCTACGCCCTGATGGCCACCTCCGCCGACAAGGGCGCCGTGCGCGACCTGGGCCAACTGACCAAGAGCAAGTAAGGCAATCCGGCGGGAAAGGCAGCCAGGCCATCAATGCCTGGCTCGCCTTTCCCGCCATCTCCCGCCCCCCTTCTTCCCCTCGGCAACCAGGTTGCCGGCCGCCTTTGGCGGTCCCTCGCTGTATCTCCCCACATCTCGCACCACCTCCCCTGGCGGGGACCCTAGGTCGTTGTATAATTATGAATTCTTAATTCCATGCTTTCGGAGACATCCATGAGCCAGCGTCCCTTCAAAGTTCTCGGCATTCAGCAAATCGCCATCGGCGGCCCCTCCAAGGATCGCCTGAAGACCCTGTGGGTCGACAAGCTGGGCCTGGAAATCACCGGCAATTTCGTCTCCGAGCGGGAAAACGTGGACGAGGACATCTGCGCCATGGGCAAGGGCCCCTTCAAGGTGGAAGTGGACCTGATGCAGCCCGTGGATCCGGAAAAGAAGCCGGCAGTGCACACCACCCCCCTGAACCACGTGGGCCTGTGGATCGACGACCTGCCCAAGGCCGTGGAATGGCTCAGCGCCAACGGCGTGCGCTTCGCCCCGGGCGGCATCCGCAAGGGCGCCGCCGGCTTCGACATCTGCTTCCTGCACCCCAAGGGCAATGAGGAATTCCCCGTTGGCGGCGAAGGCGTGCTGATCGAGCTGGTCCAGGCCCCCGCCGAAGTGGTGGATGCCTTCGCCAAACTGGCCGGCTAAGCGCTCTGAACTAAGGGGCCCAGCCCCTGCACCCGAGAGGCCGCGTTACAACGCGGCCTTTTTCTTGCCCGTCGTTCTCTTCTCGGGCCGCCCCCTGACCCCGGGCAAGGGCGGTAAAATCGGCGCTCTCGCCCCAAGACCATCATGTCAGCCACCAGCCCCGCCAATCCCGCCCTCCGCCCCATGCGCAACCGCTATCAGCGGGGCCTGCTGGCCTGGCTCCAGACGCCCGGGGATCCGGCCGGGCTGCCGGAAATGCGGGCCGCCCTGCGCCAGCTGGAGCAACAGGCCGAGGGAGATTACGCCAGCTTCTGGCGCACGGCAGAAACCTTTCTGCGCGCCATTTCCGATGGTGCCCTGGCCGTGGGGGCCGAGTCCCGCCGCCTCTGTGCCCGCATCGACCTGCAGATGCGCGCCGCCCTTGCCGGGGCATTAGCGCCGGAGGAAGGACTGGGGGACGAGCTACGCCGCTCCATTCTGCAAGGCGCGGCCAAGATGGCGCCGCCCCCCGAGCTGATTTCCCTAACGACCAAGCCCGAAGCCCCGCCCCTGGACCCGGAGGCCGTGGCCGAATGGGGGGAAGCCGGTCAGGCCGCCATCGCTGCCTGGGCCGACCGGGCCAATAGCGGACTGCCTCCCTTCCGCCAAGCCCTGATCCGCCTCTGTGCCGCCGCTCTCGCCCTCGCTCTGCCAGAAGCCCTGCATCTGGCCGAGTCCCTGGCCGGAGTCGGCGACCGGCTGGACGACCCCGCCGCCGCCGAGGATCCCCATTTGCGCGCCGCCGTCTCCGCCACCCTGGAACTGCTCGCCGATACGGCGGACCTGGGCCTGCCGGTTTTCGCTCAGCGCGTGGGGCACGTAGCGGCCCGCCTGCATGACTGCCGCCGCGGTCCCCAACCCGCCCTCTCCCCCACCCTGCTGCATCTGTTCGCCGACGAGGTTCACGAGCAGATCGGCAGCATGCGGGAAGAGCTGGCCCGTCTCCACCCCGAGGCAGAAGCACTGGTAGATGCGGCCCTGGCCATCGCCGACCACGCCGCCCATCTGGAGCTTCATGCCGTACGCGACTTGGCCGAGGCCCTGGCCCAGGCCTGCGAACGGGTGGCAGCCGGCGCCAGCTTCGACCTGCCAGAGGTCCGGGAAGTCCTGGACGGCACCCTGGCGGAGCTGGAATTCATGCCCGAGCTACTCCTCGCCGGCGAAGCGCTGCCGGCAACCGACGAGGTCCTGGCCAGCCTTGCCGGCATCGGCGCCGCCAATCATTCATCCTAGGCGTGCGTCATTACGACGCATTGACCCTGGCATCGACCCGGGCTTTAATGACCCTACTATTATCTAGGTCATAAGCCCACCCCGATCCCGGAGGCGGGTAGTGAAAGGGAGAGTCCGATGAATATGCCGCGCCTGCCGCTTTTCCTCCGCTCCGACGCCCTGTCCGAGCTGGAGCGCATCCACCGCCGGGACCAACTGCTGGCCCTGGTGCTGTTTGGCCTGATCGGCCTGTTCCTGCTGTTCGGCACCGTGCAGGCGATCGACACCGCCTACGCGGCCCCCCTGCCTTCCCACTGATCCAGCCTATTCCAGTCCATAAAAAAGGGCCGGCAAAAGCCGGCCCTCAAGCACGTGCGGGACAGGGGGCATGCTCCCTGTCCTTGTTGTTGCTTATTCGAACTCGATGATGATTTCGTCCACCGACAGGCTGGCGCCGGCGGTCACGGAAATCTTCTTCACCTTGCAGTCCTGTTCGGCCTTGAGGATGTTTTCCATCTTCATGGCTTCGATCACCGCCAGCTTCTCGCCGGCCTTCACTTCCTGACCGACGGCGACGGAAACTTCGCGCAGCAGGCCCGGCATGGGGGACAGCAGGAACTTGGACAGGTCGGGAGCGGCCTTCTCGGGCATCAGGGCCAGCAGTTCGGCGGCACGGGCGGACATCACCATCATGTCGGCGCGGGTCCCCCAGTGGAACAGCTGGTAGGTCATGCGGTGACGTTCCACCTGCAGGGTGAATTCTTCGCCGTTGCAGGTGCCGTTGAACAGGGACTGACCCTGGCGCCAGTCGGAGAGAATCTCGTACTTCTCACCGTTGTAGGTCACCACGTAGCCGCCCTCGATGGGCTTGGCCACCACCGGGTGACGCTCACCATTGCGGATCACCACCCACTCGTCGCCCACGTGGCGCTCGTGGCCCGGCAGCTGGCCGGAAACCTGGGCGGCGCGGTCGATGTAGCGGCGATGCACGAAGGCAGCGACGCCGATCAGCAGGGCGGGATCATCGTGGGGCACCATGGAGGCATCGAAGCCCTTCGGGTATTCCTTGGCGATGAAGCCGGTGTCGAAGATGCCGGACTGGAACCGGGCGTGCTGCATCAGCGCGGCCTGGAACGGGATGTTGGAGCTGATGCCGCGGATCACGAAACCGTTCAGGGCGTCGCGCATGCGGGCAATGGCCTGCTCGCGGGAAGCACCGTGCACGATCAGCTTGGCGATCATGGAGTCGTAGTACATGGAGATTTCGCCGCCGTCATAGACGCCGGTATCCACACGCACCTGACCGTCGACCTCGGCCGGCGGCTGGAACTTCACCAGACGGCCGGTGGAAGGCAGGAAGCCGCGGAAGGGGTCTTCAGCGTTGATCCGGCATTCCATGGCCCAACCGTTGATCTGCACGTCGGCCTGGGTCAGGGGCAGCTTCTCGCCGTAGGCGACGCGGATCATCTGCTCCACCAGGTCGAGGCCGGTGATCAGTTCGGTAACGGGGTGCTCCACCTGCAGACGGGTGTTCATCTCCAGGAAGTAGAACTCCTTGGTGGCACCGGACACCACGAATTCCACCGTACCGGCAGATTCGTAATTCACGGCCCGGGCCAGGGCCACGGCCTGCTCGCCCATGGCCTTGCGCATCTCGGGATCGACGAAGGGGCTCGGGGCCTCTTCGATGACCTTCTGGTGGCGGCGCTGAATGGAGCAGTCACGCTCGTTCAGGTACACGTAGTTGCCGTGGGAGTCGCCCAGCACCTGGATTTCGATGTGACGGGGTTCCAGCACGTACTTTTCGATGAAGACGCGGTCGTCGCCGAAGGAGTTGCGGGCTTCATTGACGCAGGAGGAGAAGCCTTCGTGGGCTTCGGCGTCGTTGTAGGCCACGCGCAGGCCCTTGCCACCGCCGCCGGCGGAGGCCTTGATCATCACCGGGTAGCCAATCTTCTTGGCGATTTCCACTGCGGCGTCGGGACCATCGATGGCATCGTTGTAGCCGGGGATGGTGTTGACCTTGGCTTCGATGGCCAGCTTCTTGGACTCGATCTTGTCGCCCATCTTGGCGATGGAGTAGTGCTTCGGACCGATGAACTTGACGCCTTCGGCTTCCAGACGGCGGGAGAACTCGGCGTTCTCGGAGAGGAAGCCGTAGCCGGGGTGCACCGCCTCAGCGCCGGTCTGCTTGCAGGCAGCGATGATCTTGTCGGCGACCAGGTAGGATTCCTTGGAAGCGGCCGGGCCGATGCAGACGGCTTCGTCGGCCATCTCCACAAACAGGGCGTCCTTGTCGGCCTCGGAGTAGACGGCGACGGTCTTGATGCCCATCTTGCGGGCGGTCTTAATGACGCGGCAGGCGATTTCGCCGCGGTTGGCAATCAGGATTTTCTTAAACATGTTTTAGTCCTTCCCGTCGCTTACAGCGGAATGTTGCCGTGCTTGCGCCACGGGTTGTCGAGTTTCTTGTCACGCAGCATGGCCAGGGAGCGGCAGATCCGCTTGCGCGTCTCGTTCGGCATGATGACGTCGTCGATGAAGCCACGGGCACCGGCCACGAAGGGGTTGGCGAACTTGGCCTTGTATTCGGCTTCGCGTTCGGCCAGCTTGGCGGGATCGTTCTTCTCTTCGCGGAAGATGATTTCCACCGCGCCCTTGGGGCCCATCACGGCGATTTCGGCGGAGGGCCAGGCGAAGTTCACGTCGCCGCGCAGGTGCTTGGAGGACATCACGTCGTAAGCGCCACCGTAGGCCTTGCGGGTGATCAGGGTGACCTTGGGCACGGTGCACTCGGCATAGGCGTAGAGCAGCTTGGCGCCGTGCTTGATGATGCCGCCGTATTCCTGGGAGGTGCCGGGCATGAAGCCGGGCACGTCCACCAGAGTCACCACGGGGATGTTGAAGGCGTCGCAGAAACGCACGAAGCGGGCAGCCTTGATGGAGGACTTGATGTCCAGGCAGCCGGCCAGCACCAGGGGCTGGTTGGCGACGATGCCGACGGGGTGGCCATCCATGCGGGCGAAGCCGGTGATGATGTTCTTGGCGTAGTCCGGCTGGATCTCGAAGAAGTCACAGTCATCAACCATCTTGATGATCAGTTCCTTCATGTCGTAGGGCTTGTTGGCGTTGTCCGGCACCAGGGTGTCGAGGGAGAAGTCCAGGCGCTCGGCCGGGTCGTTGGTCTTCTGGACCGGGGGCTTTTCCTTGTTGTTGGCGGGCAGGAAGTTCACCAGGCGACGCAGGTAGTTCAGGGCTTCCACGTCGTTTTCGAAGGCCAGATCGGCCACACCGGACTTGGTGGTGTGGGTCACGGCACCGCCCAGTTCCTCGGCAGTCACTTCTTCGTGGGTCACGGTCTTCACCACTTCGGGACCGGTCACGAACATGTAGGAGGAATCCTTCACCATGAAGATGAAGTCGGTCATAGCCGGGGAGTACACGGCGCCGCCGGCACAGGGGCCCATGATCATGGAGATCTGGGGGATCACGCCGGAAGCCATGACGTTGCGCTGGAACACGTCGGCGTAGCCACCCAGGGAGGCAACGCCTTCCTGAATACGGGCGCCGCCGGAGTCGTTCAGGCCGATGACGGGAGCGCCGACCTTCATGGCGTGGTCCATGATCTTGCAGATCTTCTCGGCGTGGGTTTCGGACAGGGAGCCGCCGAACACGGTGAAGTCCTGGGAGAACACGAACACCAAACGGCCGTTGATGGTGCCGTAGCCGGTAACGACGCCGTCACCCGGGTTCTTGGTGGCAGCCATGTCGAAGTCGGTGCAGCGATGCTCCTTGAACATGTCCCATTCCTCGAAGGAATCCGGGTCGAGCAGCAGCTCGAGGCGTTCGCGGGCGGTCAGCTTGCCCTTCTTGTGCTGGCTGTCGATGCGCTTCTGGCCACCGCCGAGGCGGGCGGCTTCGCGCTTTGTCTCCAGCTCGTGAATGATGTCGTGCATGTGGTCTTCTCCCAATGGGTCGAAACAGGGGTGAAAAGTGTGAAACGTTATTCGGAGGATCGGTCGGTTCGCGAATCGGTTTGCAGGTCGTGCAGCAGCTTGTAAGCCGCCGCGGCCGGCGTGGTGCGGCCTTCGGTCACCGCATGGGTGAGTCCGGGCAGATCCCGGCGCACCGCCGGGTGGTTACGGAAATACTGGCGCAGGCCGGAATCGATCAGGCTCCACATCCAGTCGATGGACTGGCGCTGGCGCCGGGCCTCGAATTCGCCGGTGGGCGTGAGAGCCTGGCGATACTTCTTCACCTGCTCCCAGAAATCGACGATGCCTTCCTTGTGCAGGGCGGACAGGGTGATCACCGTCGGCTCCCAGTTGGGGCTGGCATGGCGCAGCATGTGCAGGGCGTTCTTCCACTGGGCCCGCACCACCTGGGCAGCCCGGGGGTCGATGTCTGCCTTGTTGATCACCACCAGGTCGGCGATCTCGACGATGCCCTTCTTGATGGCCTGCAGGTCGTCGCCCGCATTGGGCAGCTGCAGCAGGCAGAACATGTCCACCATGCCCGCCACCGTGGTCTCGGACTGGCCGACGCCGACGGTCTCGACGATGATCACGTCGAAGCCGGCGGCCTCGCACAGCAGCATGGCTTCCCGGGTCTTTTCCGCCACGCCGCCGAGGCTGCCGGCGGAGGGACTGGGGCGGATGAAGGCCTCTTCCCGCTGGCACAGTTGCTCCATGCGAGTCTTGTCGCCCAGGATGGAGCCGCCGGAGACGGAGGAGGACGGATCCACCGCCAGCACCGCCAGGCGGTGGCCCTGGTCGATAAGCCAGGTGCCCAGGGCTTCGATGAAGGTGGACTTGCCGGCGCCGGGGACGCCGGAGATGCCGATGCGGATCGCCTTGCCGGTGTGGGGCAAGAGCGCGCCCAGCACCTGCTGGGCCCGTTCCTGATGGTCGGCCCGGGTGGACTCGATCAGGGTGATGGCCTTGGCCAGGGCGCGCCGCTGCTGCGCCAGTACGCCATCCACCAGCGCCTGGTCGGCGGTGGCGAGGGCGCGCTGGGTAAGCTCAGCGGCGTTGTGCATCTGCATCGTCAAGATTTAGCCGCGGGCCTTCTTGATTTCTTCCAGCACGCGCCGGGCCGAATCCTCGATGCGGGTGCCCGGGCCGAAGATGGCCTTGGCGCCGGCAGCGTAGAGGGTGTCGTAGTCCTGGGCGGGAATGACGCCACCGGCGAAGACGATGATGTCGTCGGCGCCCTGGTCCTTCAGGGACTTCACCAGGGCCGGCAGCAGGGTCTTGTGGCCGGCAGCCAGGGAAGAGACGCCGACGGCGTGCACGTCGTTTTCCACGGCCTGGCGGGCAGCCTCCTCCGGGGTCTGGAAGAGGGGGCCCATGTCGATGTCGAAGCCCAGGTCGGCAAAGGCGGTAGCCACCACCTTGGCGCCCCGGTCGTGGCCGTCCTGGCCCAGCTTGGCGATCATGATGCGGGGACGACGGCCTTCTTGTTCGGCGAACTTGGCGATGTCGGCCTTGATGGTTTCCCAGCTTTCCTGTCCTTCCACGACACCTCCATAAACACCGGAAATGGTCTGGTTGTTGGCACGGAAGCGACCGAAGACCTTTTCCAGGGCATCGGACACTTCGCCGACGGTGGCGCGCAGGCGGATGGCCTTGACGGTCAGGTCCAGCAGGTTGCCTTCGCCGGACTCGGCGGACTTGGTCAGGGCCTCCAGGGCGGCCTGCACGGCAGCGCCGTCGCGGGTCTCGCGGATCTTCTTGAGGCGGGCGATCTGGGCTTCGCGCACGGCATGGTTGTCGATGTCCAGAATGTCGATCTGGTCTTCCTTGGCCAGCTTGTACTTGTTCACGCCGACGATGACGTCCTTGCCGGAGTCGATGCGCGCCTGCTTGTCGGCGGCGCAGGTTTCCACCTGCATCTTGGCCCAGCCGGATTCCACGGCCTTGGTCATGCCGCCCATGGCTTCGATTTCCTGGATGATGCTCCAGGCCTTGTCGGCCATGTCCTGGGTCAGCTTTTCCATCATGTAGGAACCGGCCCACGGATCCACCACGTTGGTGATGTGGGTCTCTTCCTGGATGATCAGCTGGGTGTTGCGGGCGATGCGGGCGGAGAATTCCGTCGGCAGGGCGATGGCTTCGTCCAGGGCATTGGTGTGCAGGGACTGGGTGCCGCCGAAGACGGCCGCCATGGCTTCGATGGTGGTACGCACCACGTTGTTGTACGGGTCCTGCTCGGTGAGGGACCAGCCGGAGGTCTGGCTGTGGGTCCGCAGCATGAGGGACTTGGCGCTCTTGGGATTGAACTGGCTCATGATGCGGTGCCACAGCATCCGGCCGGCGCGCATCTTGGCGATTTCCAGGTAGAAGTTCATGCCCACCGCCCAGAAGAAGGACAGGCGGCCGGCGAAGGCGTCCACATCCAGGCCGGAGGCGATGCCGGTGCGCACGTATTCCATGCCGTCGGCCAGGGTGAAGGCCAGTTCGATGGCCTGATTGGCCCCGGCTTCCTGGATGTGATAACCCGAGATGGAAATCGAGTTGAACTTGGGCATGTGCTGGGCCGTGTAGCCGAAGATATCGGAGATGATCTTCATGGACGGCTTGGGCGGGTAGATGTAGGTGTTGCGGACCATGAACTCCTTCAGGATGTCGTTCTGGATGGTGCCGGACAACTGTTCCTGGGAAACGCCCTGCTCTTCGGCGGCAACGATGTAGCCGGCCAGAATGGGCAGCACGGCGCCGTTCATGGTCATGGAGACGGAAATCTTGTCGAGGGGGATGCCGTCGAAGAGAATCTTCATGTCCTCGACGGAATCGATGGCCACACCGGCCTTACCGACGTCGCCCAAAACACGGGGATTGTCGGAGTCGTAACCACGGTGGGTGGCCAGGTCGAAGGCCACGGACACGCCTTGGCCGCCGGCCGCCAGGGCCTTCCGGTAGAAGGCGTTGGACTCTTCGGCGGTGGAGAAACCGGCGTACTGGCGGATGGTCCACGGCCGCACGGCGTACATGGTAGCCTGGGGCCCGCGCAGGTAGGGAGCGAAGCCGGGCAGGGTATCGGCGTAGGGCAGATCCTCCACGTCCTTCTTGGTATACAGCGGCTTGACCGTCAGGCCTTCCGGCGTGGTCCAGTTCAGGGCATTCACGTCCCCACCGGGGGCCGATTTGGCGGCGGCCTTGGTCCAGGCATCCAGGTTGTCGGAATTGGGCAATTGGGGCTTGGTGGCGTCGGCGGACATGAAAAACCTTTCGTGAAAAATGCGGCGGGGCGGCAGCTTCAGCCCCACGACGAGTTCAACCTGTCGATTCTACGCCCGGGAAGCGGACGTGGCAGCGCAACTATGCCATTCGGTCAGGTTGACATCCCAGACTGCGGATAATACTGTATCCATAATTATGAATGCAAGGCTTGCCAAGTCGGCTATAATTCGGCCCTCGACACGTTACGTATAATGCGTCGCCCTATTCGTAATATCCTGCGCACCCTCGCGCACTAATTGTTATCTGCCGACCCGTTCATGAACGCCATCCGTATCGCCCAGCCCGCCCTCTATGAAGAAGTGGCCGAGCGCCTGCGCCAGCGCATTTTCGCCCATGAACTGCCCCCGGGCACCTGGATCGATGAACAAGCCCTGGCCGAAGACTACGGCATTTCCCGCACCCCCCTGCGGGAGGCCCTGAAGGTCCTGGCCTCCGAAGGACTGGTCACTCTCAAGCCGCGCCGCGGCTGCTACGTCACCGAACTGTCGGCCAGCGACATCCAGGAAATCTTCGCCATCATTTCCATGCTCGAAGGCCGTTGCGCCTACGAGGCCACCGAAAAGGGCAGCGCCGCCGCTTTCGCCCGCCTGGAGGCGATTCAGGACACCCTGGAAAAAGCCGCCACCTCCGGCAACATCCCGGCCTACTTCGAGGCCAACCAGCAGTTCCACCTGGAACTGTGGCAGATGTCCGGCAACCGTTGGCTGTTGCAGGTGATCCAGGACCTGCGCAAGGTCCTCAAGCTGACCCGCTACCAGTCCCTGTCCCTGGATGGACGGCTGCAGAAGTCCATGGAGGAGCACCGGGAATTGCTGGCGGCGATCAAGTCCAAGGACCCGCAGCTGGCCGAGCAGGTGATGAAGCGGCACCTCATTGCCGGCAGCGAGGCCATGGCCAAGGCCACCAGCCGCTAGTTTCGGCTACCCGCTCTCCTCCGGGGCTGCTTTGGCAGCCCTTGTCATTTCCAACCCCGCAACCCGATTCGAGATACCTGACATGACCGGAAGCATTCTTGTCGCCCGTGACGGCGATATCGCCACCGTCACCCTCAACAACCCGGACAAGCTCAACGCCGTCAATTTCGCCATGTGGCGCGATCTCGCCACCGCCATGACCGAGCTTTCCGCCGACGACAGCCTGCGCTGCGTCGTCCTCACCGGCGCTGGCGAAGCCTTCGCCGCCGGGGGCGACATCGAGGAATTCATCACCCAGCGCGCCACCCTGGCCCTGGCCCGCAATTACCACGACCAGGTGGGCGCAGCCCTGGATGCGGTACGGGACTGCCGCCACCCCACCGTGGCCCTGATCCGCGGCGCCTGCATCGGCGGCGGCCTGGAGATCGCCGGCAACTGCGATCTGCGCATCGCCGGTGAAGGCGCCAAGTTCGGCGCCCCGATCAACAAGCTCGGCTTCTCCATGTACCCCGGGGAAATGTGCGGCCTGCTGGCCCTGGCGGGGCCGGCGGTGATGTCCGAGATCCTGCTTGAGGGCCGCATCCTCAGTGCCGCTGAAGCCCACGCGAAGGGCCTGCTGACCCGGGTCGTGGCCGATGCGCAGCTGGCGGACGAAGCCTACGCTGCCGCCCGTCGCATCGCCGCCGGCGCTCCCCTGGTGGCCCGCTGGCACAAGCAGTGGATGCGCCGCCTGCTCACCGGGGCCCCTCTGACGGAGAGCGAAAAGGACCAGTCCTTCGCCTTCCTCGGCACCAGCGACTACCAGGAAGGCCTGAATGCCTTTCTGGGCAAGCGCAAACCGCAGTTCAAGGGACAGTAGGCAGCCTTTTCCTCGCTCCAAAAGAAAAAACCCCGGGGAGATCCCGGGGTTTTTTGTTGTTCGCCTTGCGGCGCTTTGCTGCTTAGTGGTTGCTGGCACCTGCGGCGCCGAGACCAGTCTGGGCACGCACGTACTGGTCGTCGAAGGCTTCGATTTCGCGCTTGGCCTGGGCGCTGTTATCCAGCTTGGACACCAGGAAGGCGAAGAAGAAGGCCAGGGGCATGGAGAACAGGGCCGGCTGCTCGTAGGGGAACAGGGGCTGGGCGTTGCCCAGAACCGTCACCCACACCGCCTTAGACAGCACCACGAACATCACCGCAGCGATCAGGCCGCTCAGGGAGCCGGCAATGGCACCCTTGGTGGTCAGGCCCTTCCAGTACATGGAGAGGATCAGCACCGGGAAGTTGGCAGAAGCGGCAATACCGAAGGTCAGACCGACCATGAAGGCGATGTTCTGCTTCTCGAACACGATACCCAGGCCGATGGCAGCGAGGCCGATGAAGATCGAGGCGATCTTCGACACGCGCAGCTCGGAACCGCCCTGGGGCTTGCCCTTGCAGATCACGTTGGCGTAGATGTCGTGGGAGATGGCGGAAGCGCCAGCCAGGGCCAGACCGGACACCACCGCCAGGATGGTGGCGAAGGCCACGGCGGAGAGGAAGCCGAGGAAGACGTTGCCGCCCACGGCCTTGGCCAGGTGCATGGCAACCATGTTGCCACCGCCGATCATCTTGCCGCCGATCTTGCCGCCTTCGAAGAAGGCCGGATCCTGACCGACGATGACCACGGCGGACAGGCCCAGCAGCACCACCACCAGGAAGAAGAAACCGATGAAGCCGGTGGCCACGAACACGGACTTGCGGGCCTGCTTGGCATCCGGCACGGTGAAGAAGCGCATCAGGATGTGGGGCAGACCGGCAGTACCGAACATCAGTCCCAGGGACAGGGACACCACGGAGACCGGATCGGCCAGCAGGCTGCCGGCAGCCATGATCTTGACGCCATCCTTGTGGGCGGCAGTAGCCTTGGCAGCCAGGGTCTCGAAGCTGAAACCGAACTGGGACATGGCCAGCAGCATCATCACGGTGCCGCCGCCGAGCAGCAGGCAAGCCTTGATGATCTGCACCCAGGTGGTGGCGATCATGCCGCCGAAGGTCACGTAAACCATCATCAGCAGACCCACAACCACCACGGCCACTTCATAGTCCAGGCCGAAGAGCAGCTTGATCAACTGGCCGGCACCGACCATCTGGGTGATCAGATAGAACAGCACCACGGTCAGGGAGGAGATGGCAGCCACCGTCCGCACCTTGCTCTGGTCGAGGCGGTAGGAGGTGATGTCGGCGAAGGTGAAGCGGCCCAGGTTGCGCAGGCGCTCGGCCATCAGGAACAGGATCACGGGCCAGCCGACGAAGAAGGCGACGATATAGACGAAGCCGTCGAAGCCCTTGGCGAACACCATGGCGGAAAGACCGAGCAGGGTCGCCGCGGACATGTAGTCGCCGGCGATAGCCAGACCGTTCTGGAAGCCGGTGATGCCGCCGCCGGCGGTATAGAAGTCAGCGGTGGACTTGGTCCGGTTGGCGGCCCAGTAGGTGATACCCAGGGTGGAGCCGACAAAGACGATGAACATGCCGATGGCGGCGATATTCAGGGGCTGCTTTTCCACTTCGCCGATGCTGCCCGGGGCAGCGAAGGCGGCGCCGGCAGCCAGGAGCAGGCCGAGCAGGGGCAGAACACGAGTCAGGGCGCGCATTATTTTGCCTCCTTGGTGGCTTCGCTGATCAGTTCGGCATTGATGGCGTCGAACTTGCTGTTGGCGCGGCTGACATAAAAGCCGGTCATGATCCAGAACAGCACCATCAGGGATGCGGCGATGGGCCAGCCGATGCTCGCCACGCCACCTTCGCTGATGGGCTGGGCCAGAAAGGCGGGGTTGAAGGCGACGATGGCCATGAAACCGTAGTAGAGAATGACCACCACGGCAGACAGGGTCCAGGCAAAGCGGCTGCGGGTGGCAACCAGTTTGTCGAACTTCGGATTTTGGCGAATCCGTTCGTAGACAGCACTGCTCACGAGCGTTCTCCTTTTTTGGATTGTGTTGTGGTCGGCGAAGCCGACTCCCCTCTTTTTCATAGCCGGGAAATCCCGAATGGCAGCTTTCCCAGCCATGAATTACGCAATGATATATCAGTTACACGACTCCATACCAGTGCGTATGCGTATGTTTAGCCGTAAAAAAAGGGCCCGCAGGCCCTTTCTGATTGATTCCCGACGACCGCTACTGGCTCACAGCACCCCGTGCAGCATCTTGGCGGCCAGCAGTACCAGTAGCCCGGCGAAGATGCGCTTCAGCAGGAGCACCGGCAGGCGGTGAGCCAGTTTGGCGCCGAAGGGTGCGGCCAGGGTGCTGCCGGCCATGACCCAGGCCAGCGCCGGCAGATAGACATAGCCCAGGCTCCAGGCCGGCAGGCCGGGCTGGCCCCAGCCGTTCCACAGATAGCCGAGGGTGCCGAAGAAGGCGATGGGCAAGCCCAGGGCGGCAGAAGTGCCGATGGCCTTGGGTACCGGCACATTGCACCAGGCCAGGTAGGGCACCGTCAGGGAACCGCCGCCGATGGCCACCAGGGCGGAGAGGCCGCCGATGACGCCGCCGGCCAAACCCAGGCCCGCCTTCCCCGGCAATTCCCGATGGGGCTTGGGCTTGAAATTCAGGGCCATCTGGATGGCGACACAGGTGGTGAAGCAGGCGAAAAAGAGGGCCAGGCCGCCGGTGCTGATCCGGGCCGCGACCAGGCTGCCGAGAAAGGTGCCCAACAACACCCCGGGAGTGAAGGCCTGCAAGGTCTCCCACAGCACCGCCCCGTGCCGGTGATGGGCACGCAGACTGGAGAGGGCAGTAAAGATGATGGTCGCCATGGAGGTCCCCAGGGCCAGGTGCAGGACCTGTTCCCGGGGAATGCCCTGGGCGTCGAAGATCATGGTCAACAGCGGCACCATCAGGGCACCGCCGCCGATCCCCAGCATGCCGGCCATGAAGCCGGCGAAGAGGCCCAGGGCGATATAGGCCAGCCACCATTCATTAAAGGTCATGCCTCAGTTCCATCAGGGTATGGGTGATAAAGCGCCATTCGTCCCCATCCACCGGCGTGATCGAGAGCCGGCTGCCGCGCTGCAGGAGGACCATGGCCGCCAGTTCCGGATGGCGGCGCAGCTCGGCCAGGGGCACAAACCGGCCCCGGTCCAGGTAAGCCACGTCCACGTTCAGCCAGCGAGGCTTCTCGACGGTCGCCTTGGGGTCGAAATAGGGGCTGGCCGGATCGAACTGGGTGGCATCCGCATAGGCCGGGGAACAGACCTGGCCGATGCCGGCGATTCCTGGAAGGGCGCAGCCCGAATGGTAGAACAGGACCCGGTCGCCCAGCTGCATGGCGTCGCGCATGAAATTGCGCGCCTGGTAGTTGCGCACCCCGAACCAGGGTACCCGGCCCAGGCGCTGGAGATCGTCGATGGACACCTCGTCCGGTTCGGACTTCATCAACCAGTAAGCCATGGCAGAAAGAGGAGTGTAAAAAGGATCGGGGAAAAGAGGGCCGTGAAAAAGAAAACAGCGCGGCGAATTGGCCGCGCTGTTTCCGGTACTGCTTTGGCTGGCAAGAGGCTATGCACCTTGCCCTCCGTGTAAAGCCCCCGCCTGTGCCGTCAGGCCGGCATCCTGAACCTGAGTTCAGAGTGGCTGCTTTCCTTCCGTATCAGGTGCCTCCAACGAGAGAGGCTCACAACAACGGTTTTTAGGGTCCGCAACCGATGCCAATTAGCATTGGTTCAAGGAATATATGACCTTAACAAACACCGCAGGGGACAACTGGCGGAGTCTTAGAAGAGCGGGTTCTGATTGCTCAGAACGCTGTCCAACTGGGACTCCATGACTTCGATTCTACGCTGAAAGTCGGAGGCGTCAACGCCATTTCCTGTCGACTTTTCCTCGCCCGCGGAACGGGCTGCCCCGCCGCCGGAAAGCAGCTCGTGGGCGATGTTGAGAGCGGCCATGACCGCCACCCGCTCAGCCGCCACATTCTTACCCTTGGCGGCAATTTCCTGCATTTTCGTATCGACGTAGGACACGGCAGAAGACAGGGCTTCCTGCTCTGCCGGCGGACAAACAACCCGGTACTCGCGCCCGAGGATGACCACATCCAGAAAATTCTGTTCGGCGCTCATGCCTTTCCTTCCTCCGGAACCTGCGCCACCAGGGCTTCCAGACGCATCCGCGCGACTTCCATGCGCTCGCCCAGGCGCAGACGCTCCTCCTCGACCTGGGCCAGCCGCCCGCGCAGCTCCTGATTCTCGGCGCGCAGGGATTGGCACAGGGTGACCACCTGGGCCACCTTGCTTTCGAGGGCTTTCAAGTCTGTATCCATAGGCGCGCACTATAGAGGCAAAAAAGAAGCTCGGTCAAGGAATAAGGTCACTTTGTGAAGGTACTTTATTGGGTATGGCGGCGCCTGAATTTCGCCAAAACATCCCTTCTACGCTACCATCTGGCCCCTGCTGCCCAACCATGGGCAGCTCACCGTACAGGTGCCGCCGGCGGAAACCTCCGCTGCGGTTAAACGGGAAACAGGTGCGCACGCCCTCAGGGCCGAGTCGCAAAGCCTGTGCTGCCCCCGCAACGGTAAGGAAGTGCGGGTCCGTCTTCACGCCACTGGGTATCAACCTGGGAAGGCGACGGATCAAGACTTCCGAGCCCGGATACCGGCCTGTATGGAACTAGCGGAAGTGCCGCGGGGTGGCGGCCGGACCAATTGCGGCCCCTCCCCCTCGCTTCCAATCCAGGCAATTCGCCGGCTCGCGGGGACGCCAGCCGGCATTGGGGAGTCTCCATCCATGCATCCGCAACTATCCCGCACGGCGTTGGCCGTGGCCGTCCTTTCCGCCACCACTACCACTTACGCCGAAGACAGCAGGAACGCCGATACGGCCCCTGTGGTCGTCACCGCCACCCGCCAGGCCCAGCGCGCCAATGAACTGCTGACCGACGTCACGGTCATCGAACAGCAGCAAATCCAAGAGGCAGGCCAAGCCGGGCTGGGAGAATTCCTGGCGAGCCAGCCGGGCATCGAATTCTCCTCCCAAGGCGCCCCAGGCTCCCTCACCAGCCTCTACATCCGTGGCACCAACTCCAACCACACCCTGGTGCTGGTCGATGGCATGCGCCTGCAGTCGATCACCACCGGGGCCACCGCCCTGTCCCAAATCCCCCTCAGCCAGATCGAGCGCATCGAAATCCTGCGCGGCCCGGCCAGCGCCCTGTACGGCTCGGAAGCCATCGGCGGGGTGATCCAGATTTTCACCAAGAAGGGCAGCGACAAAACCGAACTCGAGGCCTCGACCGGCTTCGGCACCTGGAACACCCAGCGCACCACGGCTGCCGTCTCCGGCACCGCCGCCAACTGGCGCTACAGCCTCAACGCCGGGAGCGAACGCAGCAATGGCTTCAATTCCATCAAGGATGCCAGCGCCAGCGCCTACAACCCGGACCGGGACGGAGCCCGCAACGACAATCTGACCGCCAACCTGTCCTATCGTTTCAACCACGACCACGAGGCCGGCATCAACCTCTTCCGCGTCCAGGCGGAGAATCATTTCGACGGCAACCTCCCTGCCGCCAGCTTCGATTTCCGCACCCAGACCCGGCTCCAGGGCACCAACCTCTACTTGCGCGACCGCTTCACCCAGGCCTGGACCAGCACCCTGCGTTTTGCCCAGACCGAGGACGACCAGCAGTCCGTGGAAAGCGCCACCGTCTCCCGTCGCCATCACACCACCCAGGACCAATGGCAGTGGCAGAACGACATCGCCCTGCCCGTAGGCAAGCTCCTCGCCGCTGCCGAAACCGTCAATCAGAAGCTGGCTTCCAGCGACAACTACACAGCCAAGACCCGCCGCATCGATTCCCTGGTCCTGGGCTGGACCGGCAACCTGGGCAACCATCGCCTGCAGTTCAATACCCGCCAGGACCGGAACAGCCAGTTCGGCAGCAAGGCATCCCGCCTGCTCGCCTACGGCTACCAGGTCAATGACGGCTGGCGCCTCCAGGCATCCCTGGGCACTGCCTTCAAGGCCCCCTCCTTCAACGACCTCTACTATCCGCCAACCATTTACGGCGTCGGCAATCCCAACCTCAAGCCGGAGCAGTCCCGCAACGGAGAGATCGGCATCGTCTATGAGCAGGGCCGGGATCGTTTCAGCGCCACCTACTTCCGCAACCGTATCGAGAACCTGATCGACTGGGCCCCGGTGGATCCGGCCGACCCCTATGGCGCCTGGACGCCCACCAACATCGGCCGGGCGAAAATCACCGGTACCACCCTGGCCTACGATACCGCCCTGGGGGAGCGTTGGAGCCTCCGTTCCAACCTGACCCTGAGCGCCCCCAAGAACGAGGATACCGGGCTGCAACTGAACCGCCGCGCCAAGCGCTACGGTAGCCTGGCCGCCACCTACAGCCAGGGAGCATGGAACGGCGGGGCGGAAGTGCGGGCCACCGGCGTGCGCTACGATGATCCGGACATGACCTACAAAATGGGCGGCTACAGCGTCGTGAACCTGTTCGCCGACTACCGTATCGACAAGGAATGGCAACTGTTCATGCGCATCAACAACCTCTTCAACCGGGAGTTCCTGCCCAGCGGCGACGGCTTTGGCAAGTTCTACGCCAGTCCCGGCACCAACGCCTTCGTCGGCATTCGTTACACTCTGCACTAATGCCCACCCGTCGCCGCGCCTTGCTCCTGCTATTTCTCCTGGCCCTCCTGGCCTTGGGAAGCATTGCCGTGGCGCTGCTGGCGGGGAGCATTTCCATCGAGCCTGGCCAGGCCCTGCGCAGCGTACTGGGAGACGTGACGGCCGACCAGTACGAGGTGATCCACAGCCTGCGCCTGCCCCGGGCCCTGGCCGCCTTTGCCTGCGGCGGGCTGCTGGCGGTGGCCGGCAGCCTGATGCAGGTCTTGTTGCGCAACCCCCTGGCCGACCCCTACGTGCTCGGCATCTCCGGCGGCGCCGGGGTGGGGGCCATGGCGGCCATCCTCCTCGGTCTGTCCCTGGCCGGCATCAACGGCCTGGCCTTCGCCGGCGCCCTGGGCGCCACCCTGCTGGTATTCGGCCTGGCCCACGGCGACGGTTCCTGGACCCAGACCCGCCTGCTGCTCACCGGCGTCATCGTCGCCGCCGGCTGCGGCGCCCTGGTGGCCCTGATGCTGTCCCTGGCACCGGAGCACAAGCTGCACGGCATGCTCTACTGGCTCATGGGCGACCTGTCCCAGGTCACTGACCCGGCCCCGGGTCTGCTCGCCCTGGCCACCTCCCTCCTGATCGCCCTGCCCTTCGCTCGGGAACTCAACCTCCTGGCCCGGGGGCTGGCCACGGCCCAGGCCCTGGGGGTGGCGGTGCCGCGCCTGCGCCGCCTGGTCTATGTGGTGGCGTCCCTGGCCACGGCCATGGCGGTCACCACCGCCGGCTCCATCGGTTTCGTCGGCCTCATCGTGCCCCATCTGATGCGCCTGGCCACCGGCAACGACCAACGCCTGCTGCTGCCTGCCGCGGCTCTGGCCGGCGGCGCCCTGCTCACCTTGGCGGACACCCTGGCGCGCACCGTGGTGGCGCCGGAGCAATTGCCGGTGGGCGTACTCACCGCCCTGATCGGCGTGCCGGTGTTCCTGTTTCTGCTCACGAGGCAGCCGCGATGAGCGCCCCCCTGCTGGAAGCTCGCCGGCTCACGGTCAGCATCGGCGGCAAGGAAGTCTGCCGCGATCTGGACCTCGCGCTGGCCCGGGGGCAACGGCTGGCCATCCTGGGGCGCAACGGCGCCGGCAAATCCACCCTGCTGTCTACGCTGGCCGGGCTGCGCCCCGCAGCTGCTGGCGAAGTGCTGCTGGCCGATCACAGCTACGCCGAGCTGGGGCCGCGCCCCGCCGCCCGGTTGCGGGGCTGGATGGCGCAAAGCCAGGCCGACCCGTTCGCCTCCACTGTCCTGGAAACCGCCCTGGCCGGCCGCCATCCGCACCTGGGCCGCTGGCAGTGGGAATCAGCGGAAGACACCCGTCTGGCCCGGGACGCCCTGGCCCAGGTGGGACTGGCAGACCTGGAAGAGCGGGAAACCCCCACCCTGTCCGGGGGGGAACGCCAGCGCCTGTCCTTTGCCACCCTGCTGACTCAGGCCCCGACCCTCTACCTCCTGGACGAGCCCCTGGCCCACCTGGACCTGAACCACCAGATCACCCTGCTCGACCTGCTGGCCGCCAAGTCCCGGGACGAGGCCGTGGGCTGCATCATGGTGCTGCACGACCCCGGCCTGGCCTTCCGCTACTGCGACCAGGCCCTGCTGCTGCACGGTGACGGCTCCTGGGAGGCCGGCACTGTGGCCCAAGCCCTCACGGCAGAAAACCTTTCCCGCCTCTATGGCCACCCCCTCAAGGAAATCGCCGACGGCAAGAGCCGCTGGTTCATTCCCTGCTGAACCCATTATCGAGATAAATCCATGCCCGACCTGCCCGACACCGCCAACGACCGCCACCACGCCCGCATGGCCCGCAAGAAGGAAGTCGTGGATGCCAAGATTGCCAATGCCAAGACCGAACGGGGCGTCCTGCTGGTGCATACCGGCACCGGCAAGGGCAAGAGTTCCGCCGCCTTCGGCCTGGTGGCCCGGGCTCTGGGCCACGGGCAGCAAGTGGCGGTGATCCAGCTGGTGAAGAGCCGCTCCGATACCGGCGAGGAAGGCTTCTTCCGGAATGTGCCCCAGGTGCGCTGGCACGTCATGGGCGAAGGTTTCACCTGGGAAACCCAGGACAAGGACAAGGACACCCGGGCCGCCCAGGCCGCCTGGGCCCTGGCCAAGACCTACCTGGCAGATCCGGCTATCGGCCTGGTAGTGCTGGATGAGCTGACCTACGCCTTCAAGTACGGCTGGCTCGACCTGGGCGAGGTGCTCGCCACCCTGGCCGCCCGGCCGCCCCAGCAGCATGTGGTGATCACCGGCCGCGGCGCCCCGGAAGCCCTGGTGGCCGCCGCCGACACCGTCACCGACATGACCATGGTCAAGCATGCCTTCAAGGCCGGCGTCGCCGCCATGCCCGGCATCGAATTCTGACATCGAATTCTGAAACTCCGAGGACACCCCATGCCCAGCTGCCCCGCCCTCCTCGTCGCCGCCCCCGCCTCCGGCCAAGGCAAGACCACCGTGGTCGCCGCCCTGGCCCGGCTCCATGCCCGCCAGGGACGGCGGGTCAAGGTCTTCAAGTGCGGCCCGGACTTCCTCGACCCCCAGATTCACCAGATGGCCAGCGGCCAGACCTGCGACAACATCGACTTTCGCCTTGGCGGCGAGGCCGATGCCCGCTGGCGCCTGGCCAAGGCAGCGGCTGAGAACGACCTGATCCTGGTGGAAGGGGTGATGGGCCTCAACGACGGCGAGCCATCCGCCGCCACCCTGGCCAGACTGCTTGGCCTGCCGGTGCTGCTGGTGCTGGACGCCTCGGCCATGGCCGGCTCCTTCGGCGCCGTCGCCTTCGGTCTCAAGCACTATCGGGAAGAGCGATGTGGCGGCGCGCCGATCACCGCCGTGCTGGCCAACCGGGTAGGCAGCGACTATCACGCCAAGCTCTGCCGCAACACCCTGGATGAAAACGACATGGCCTGGTACGGCCACCTGCCCCGGGACACGGAGGCCGCCATGCCGGAACGCCACCTGGGCCTCCTGCCGGCGGCGGAAATCGCCGACCTCGAGCAGCGCCTGGAACGCATGGCCGACCACCTGGCCGCCACCCCGGCCGCCCAGCTGCCTCCCGCCGTGGATTTCGCCCCGGCGACGCCACCCCAATGGCCGCCCCTCCTGTCCGGCAAGACCATCGCCGTGGCCAACGATGCCGCCTTCTGCTTCGCCTACCCCGCCAACCGGGAATGCCTTCTCGGCATGGGCGCCCGGCTGGTGGATTTTTCCCCCTTGCACGACGCGGCCCTGCCCGAATGCGACGCCGCTTGGCTGCCTGGCGGCTACCCGGAACTGCACACCGCCACCATCGCCGCCAATCGCCCCATGGCGGCCAGCCTCAAGGCCCACGTAGAAGCCGGCAAACCGCTGCTGGCCGAATGCGGCGGCATGATGGCCCTGTTCGATACCCTGGTGAGCGTGGAAGGCGCGGCCACTCCAGCCTTCGGCCTGCTGCCCGGCGAGACCCGCATGCAGAAGAAGCTCGCCGCCCTGGGCCTGATGGATGCGGAACTGCCGGAGGGCCGCCTGAGCGGCCACAGCTTCCATTACTCGACCTGCACCACCCCTCTGGAACCCATGGTGCGGGCCGAGAAGCGGGTCGGCAATACGCCGGGGGAGCCGATCTACCGCCAGCGGCGCCTCACCGCCTCCTACGTGCACTTCTACTTCCCGGCCAACCCGGAGGCGACGGCCAAGCTCCTGGCCAAATGAAAAGAGCGCAGCTTTTGGGCTGCGCTCTCGACGCTGCTGGCCGGATTAACCAGCTGGTGGCCAGGCCAGGTCAGTGGGGATCCAGGCTCACCACCCGGCCCCGGTTCGGGCTGTATTGCTCCCGCTGCAGGCGCCGTAGTTCGGCTTCCTGCTGGTAGGCGCGCTGGCGGGCGTCGTTGGCCTCCTGGCGCTTACGCGCATCCTGCTCGTACTGTTCCCGTTGGGCCTGTTGCTGCTGCAAGCGCTCGTTCTGGATGCGGCGGTTCTCCGCTTCCCGATTGAAGCGCTCAAACTCCGCCTTTTCCTGACGTTCCCGGTTTTGCGCATCCATCTGCTGCTGCCGCGCCAGGCGGGCCTCCTGCTCGGTGGCGACCTGCTGCTGGGCATTTTCCAGGACCTGCACCGCCCGCATCTGCACCTCGTGCTCATGCTGAATGCGCAGTCTCTCCCGCTCCCGGGCATTGTTGGAATAAAGCACCAGCCCGCCGATGGCCAGGACACCGATCAGCAGAATTTTCTTCAGCCCGAAGGACTCCGCGACGGAAGTCGGGGCAGAGCTATAGACGACGGTCGGCTCCGGTGCGAACAGCTTCTGGTTATAAAGCTGGCGCTTGATCGGATCGGACAGGACCCCGTAGGCCTCCTTGATCGCAATCAGCCGCACCCGCTCGTTTTCCCCCTGGCTCTGGCTGATTTCGGCCAGCAAGCCGGCATAAGCAGTTTCAATCTGCGCCGCCGACGCATCGTGCGCAACACCGAGAATGGAATATAAAGTTTTCATGGTTCCCCTAAACCCCCGATTCACAGCCCCCGCAGCAACGGGGCTCCGCCATTATTTTTTATAATTTTGGCATAGGCTAGAGGAATGAAAAAGACAAGGTCATAGGACCCCTACCGGGAAGCTGCCAAGTCCACTTCCATAGCTCCATGTTTGCCAGCCAGGCCAGCACGGTTTTCCCCCGGCTCCATCTCCGGCTGCATCTCTGGCATCATTCCGGCCATGAAAAATCTGCCCCTCAGCTTCCTCGCCATGGAAGCCCTCGGTCTGCTCTGCCTCCTGCCTGCCCTGGCCAGCCTGGCCGGCGTCGGCGGCGCCCTGCATCCCATTCTGGCCGATAGCGGCGCCGGCATTGCCCTGCTGGTGACCGCCGTCTCCCTGATCATTTCCGGCTTTTTCCCCTTCGTCCTGCGCCGCCTCATGGTGCGGGAGGAGCAGGGCGACTAGCTGGCGCTTCAGCGCATGGCCGACGCCAGGCGCAAGCCCGGCCCGGCGACGAAAAACTTGCCCCAGCCCCGGTGGTGCAGGGTGCGGGGCCGACGCCGCCCCTTGGCGACCCAGGCAGCCACCACCTCCAGCACGAACAGGTTGTAACGCTCGACCCAGCCGTCGTCGTGCACGATGCATTCCAGGCTGGCATAGCACTCGTCGATCAGGGGGGCGCCGACCCGGGAGGCCGGCAGTGGGGTCAGGCCGGTAGCCTTGAACTTGTCGCTACGGCTGCCATGGCTGTTGCCGCAGGCCACCACCTGGGTGGCGATATCGACGGTGGGGATGTTGAGCACGCACTCGCCGCTGGCCCGCAGCAGTTCGAAGCTGTAGTCGTTGGCGCTGACCAGGCAGGCCACCAGGGGCGGCTCGAACTCCATCATCATGTGCCAGGAGAGGGCCATGACATTGGGGCGCAGGCCCTTGCTGCCGACACCCGCCGTGGTGAGCAGCAGCACCGGGCCCGGCTCCAGGAGCCCATAGACCTCGCCCAGGGGCAGGGATTTTTTCTCCATGCTGGCTTCCTCCCGCACGCCAGCCCCGGCGGGGCCGACCCACTCATCATAGGCCAGGGAAGAACCGCCGCAAGCCGCCAGCTGCGGCAGGCGGCAAGACAGCTAGCGGGACGGGACCGGGCGATGGCTGCGGGCCGTCTCTAGGTGCTGGCAGAGGCGTTCGGCGCCTTCCAGGAGGCGCGGCGTGTGGCGCTGGATCAGCTCCGGCGGCACGAAAAAGAGGTTGTCGCGTACCACTGCAGTCATTTGTTTCCAGCGCTTCCAGTCATCCAGCCAGTCCGGCCGGGACTCGCCCATGCCGCTGGCGACAATGGCCTCCGGATTGGCCGCCAGCACCGCCTCCTCGCTCACCTTGGAGGCGAGCTGGGTCAGGTTGCCGAAAACGTTGTCGCCGCCGCATAGGCGGATGGCGTCAGAGATGATCTGGCCGCCGCCCACGGTCATCAGGGGCTGTTTCCAGATCTGGTAGAAGGTCCGCACCGGGGGGCGACTGGAATACCGACGGCGCAGCTCCGCCAGTTTGTTGTGATAGCGGGCAGCGGCGACATTGGCGACGCTGCCGCTACCGGCTAGCTGGCCGAACTTTTCCAATTGTCCGGCCACATCGTCGATATGGTTGGGCTGGGAGAGGAACACCGGAATGCCCATGGCCTTGAGCTTGGCCACCTGGCCCGGGGCATTGCCGCTGTCCCAGGCGATCACCAGGTCCGGCTTGAGGGCGGCCACTGCCTCCAGGTCGATGTGGGAGTAGCCCCCGACCCGGGGCAGTTTCTTCGCCGCGTCCGGGTAGTCGCTGTAATCCACCGTACCCACCAAGCGCTCGCCGGCACCGGCGGCATAGAGGTTTTCCGTGACGTGGGGCGCCAGGCTGACAATGCGCCGGGCCGGCTGGGCCAGACGCACGGTGGCGCCGGTGTCGTCCTGCAGCAGGATCTCGGCCCGGGCCGGTGCTACGGCCAACAACACCAGGGCGAGTAGCGCCAAGCAAGCGGCCCTCAGGCGGCCCATCACAGGTCCTTCTTCAGTTCGTCCAGGGCGGCGGTCAGGCGCTGCCATTCCGCCTCGCTGCCGGGCAGGCCGAAGCGCAGGCTGGAAGAGCCGTCCACTTCGAGGAACAGGCGCACCAGGATGCCGCGCCTGGCCAGCTCCTCATGCACCCAGTCGGCCCGGGGATGGGGCAGCCAGCGGAACAGGGGGGTACCGGTGTTAGCCCCCAGGGTCACCTGCAGCAGGGTTTCCAGGCGTGAGGAGGCGGCCGCCAGATCACGGCCCATGTCGGCCTGCCACAACCGGTCCTGCAAGGCTGCAGTGGCCACGGCCCGGGCCGGACCGCTCACCGCCCAGGGGCCGATGGCCTCGGCCAGGGCTTCGAGCAGCTCCGGGCGGGCGATGGCAAAACCGACCCGGGCCCCGGCCAGGCCGAAGAACTTGCCCAGGGAGCGCAGCACCACCACATTGGGCGCGGTCTTGGTCCCCGCCAGGTCGGCCAGGGAATCCCTAGGGTCGGCATCGGCGAAGGCCTCGTCCACCACCAGCAGACCGCCCCGCTTGGCCAGGGCCCGGGCAGCGGCGCGCAGGCGGCGGGCGGTGATACGCTCGCCGGTGGGGTTGTTGGGATTCACCACCACCACCACGTTGTGCTCCGCCGCCACGGCTTCCAGTCGGGCCGGAGGGAAGGGGGTCACGGCCCATTCGGCCTTGACCCAGGCGGCGGCGTGCTCGGCATAGGAAGGGGCAAGCACCGCCGCCCGCCCCGGCGGCAGCAGCTTGGGCAGGGTCTGGATGGCCGCCTGGGAGCCCGGCAGCGGCAGCAGGTGCTGAGCACCGAAGTAGGCCCGGGCCGCCGCTTCCAGCCCATCCTCGTCCTCCGGCAGGCGGTGCCAGGCGCTGTCCGGCACCGGAGGCACCGGGTAGAGCCAGGGGTTGATGCCGGTGGACAGGTCCAGCCAGTCCGTCAGGGGAATGCCCCATTGTTGCGCCGCCTGGCGCAGGCGTCCGCCATGTTCAAGCATGGAAAGCCTTTCCGATCAGGCCGGCCACCAGGGCCAGCAGGGGATGGGTAACGACGATGACCGCCAGCCAGATGGCCACGCCACGCTGCACCAGGCTGGACGCCCGGTCGATGTCGAAGGCGGCGGCCGGGCGTCCAGCCCCCAGGGGGGGACGCAGCTCCTCCTGACCGTGGTAGATGGCGGCACCGCCCAGCAGCACCCCCAGGGAACCGGCGCCGGCGGCCATCACCGGGCCGGCGTTGGGGCTTTCCCAGGTGGGGGCCTGGGCCTTCCAGCAATCCAGGGCCTGGCGGGTGTTGCCGAGCCAGGCGTAGGTCAGGGCGGTGAGGCGGGCCGGGAGCCAGTTGAGCAGGTCGTCGAGGCGGGCGGCGGCCCAACCAAAGTGCAGGAAACGCTCGTTCTTGTAGCCCCACATGGCATCCAGGGTATTGGCCAGGCGGAACAGCAAGGCCCCGGGGCCGCCGAGCAGGGCGAACCAGAACAGGGTGCCGAAGATGGCGTCGTTGCCGTTCTCCAGCACCGATTCGACGCAGGCCTTGGCCACCCCGGGTTCATCCAGGGCCGACGTGTCGCGACTGACCATGTAGCCCACCTTCTGCCGCGCCGTGGCCAGGTCACCGCCGGCCAGGGGCACGGCCACGGCGTCGGCGTGTTCCTTCAGGCTGCGGGCACCGAGGGCGAAGTAGAGCAGGCCGGCGTGGGCCAGGAGGCCAAGCCAGGGGGTGCTGGCTGCCCAGGCGCCGAGCAGGGCCAGGGGCAGCACGGCGCAGCACCAGGCCAGGAGGCCGAAACCGCGCAGGGCGGCACGGGAGGCGGCGGCGGGGGGCGGGCGCAATGCCTTTTCCAGCAGGTTGGCCCAGCGGCCGAAGGCCACCAGGGGATGGCCCCGGCGCGGCTCCCCGAGCAGGCGGTCGAGGCCGACGCCAAGGAGCGCGGCAAGGGGCAGGGCAAACCAGCTGAGCATGGGATAATCCGTTTTTTAGCCAAGCAGCGCCGACGACAGGCAGCGGACCGTCCCTGGCCAGCCTCCCACCGACAGTAGTTGTCGGACGGCAAGGGGAAAAAAGGGACTCAGGCCGCGCTTCTCGGCGCAAAACACCGGATTTTAAATGATTAAGCCCACCCTCATGGTCCAGGGTTGCACCTCGGACGCCGGCAAGAGCACCGTAGTCGCGGCCCTGTGCCGCATCCTGCACCGGCGCGGCGTGCGCGTGGCCCCCTTCAAGCCCCAGAACATGGCCCTCAATTCCGCCGTCACCGTGGACGGCGGCGAGATCGGCCGAGCCCAGGCGCTGCAGGCCCTGGCGGCGGGCCTGGAGCCCCATACCGACTTCAATCCGGTGCTCCTGAAGCCCAATAGCGACACCGGTGCCCAGGTCATCATCCAGGGCAAGGCAGTGGCCGACCTCAACGCCCGGGACTACCAGGAATACAAGCCCCGAGCCATGGCCGCGGTACTCGATTCCTACGGCCGACTGTGCCAGCAGTATGAGGCGGTCCTGGTGGAAGGGGCCGGCAGCCCAGCGGAAATCAACCTGCGCCACCGAGACATCGCCAACATGGGCTTCGCCGAGGCGGTGGATTGCCCGGTGGTGCTGGTCGCCGACATCGACCGGGGCGGCGTCTTCGCCCATCTGGTGGGCACCCTGGAACTGCTCTCCGAAAGCGAACAAAAGCGTACCGTGGGCTTCCTCATCAACCGTTTCCGCGGCGACATCAGCCTGCTTCAATCGGGACTGGACTGGCTGGAGCAACGTACCGGCAAGCCGGTGCTGGGGGTGCTGCCCTACCTGCACGGACTCTACCTGGACGCCGAGGACGCCATCGCCCGCCACCAGCTGACCAAGGGCGAGACCCGGCTCAAGGTGGTGGCCCCGGCCTACCCCCGCACTTCCAACCACAATGACCTGGACCCCCTGCGCCTGCATCCGGAGGTGGATTTCCGCTTCGTCGGCCCCAACGAGGCGCCGCCGACGGAAGTCGATCTGATCGTGCTGCCCGGTTCCAAGAGCGTACAGGCCGACCTGGCCTGGCTGCGCCAGCACGGCTGGGACCGGGCCATCGAGCGCCATCTGCGCTACGGCGGCAAGGTCATTGGCATCTGCGGCGGCTTCCAGATGCTGGGCCGCCACCTGCACGATCCCCTGGGGTTGGAAGGCGCCCCCGGCTCCGCCGCCGGCCTGGGGCTGCTCGACATGGAGACCACCCTGGCAACGGAGAAGCAGCTGGTCAATGTGAGCGGCAGCCTCTGCCTACCCGGCGCCCCCAGGATGGCCGGCTACGAAATCCACATGGGCATCAGCCACGGTCCGGCCCTGGAACACCCGGCCGCCCGCTTTGCCGACGGCCGGGCGGATGGTGCCCTGTCCCCGGATGGCCAGATCCTCGCCACCTATTGCCACGGCCTGCTCGACCAGCCCGAGGCCCTGGCGGGATTGCTCGCCTGGGCCGGCGAGGGCCTGAACTTCGCCCCGGGAGTGACGGTGGACCCTGTAGCGCGGCGGGAGGCGGACCTGGACCGCCTGGCCGACGCCACCGCGGCGGCTGTGGACTGGGACAAGTGGCGCGCCGCCCTGCCCGGCCAGCCCTGGTAGCTCCTGGCCGAGGACGAATTGAGCGAGATTGGGCGATAATGATCGGCCGGCCACTCATACCGCCCCTGGCATTGCCACAGGATCTCCACCCCATGTACCGATCGCGTAGCGAGAGCAACCCCCTGGAGAGCGCTTTCTTCAAGCTCCCGGACACCCTGCTGCTGGTGTTCGACCAGGAATGGGGCCTGCGCCTGGTGAGCGAGGCCTGGTCGGCCGCCTTGGGGTTCAGCCGCCAGGAGCTGGAACAGGGCAATTTCATCACCCTGCTGCACCCGGACGATCAGGCCGGCTGCGTCACCAAGCTGCGTAGCCTCAACGCCGCCAACCCTACCCTGCGCTTTTCCAGCCGCTGCCGGCGCCAGGATCAGGGCTACCTGGGGGTAGCCTGGAGCGTCACCTTCGACGCGGTGGAAGGCCTCTATTACGCTTCGGCCCACGAGACCGCCCTCAACCTCGGCGGCAGCGAAGCGGTACTGCCCGACATGTTCGTGGACGGGCTCACCGGCCTGCCCAACCGCAGCCTCTTTCTCGACCGCCTGGAGCACACCCAGCGCCGCGCCGAGCGGCGCAAGGACATCCAGTTCGCCGTGCTCTACTGCGGCATCGACCGCTTCAAGGTGGTCAATAACAGCCTCGGCCACCGCATGGGCGACCTGCTGCTGATGAGTGTGGCCAACCTGATCCGCAACACCATCCGCCCCACGGACATGGTGGCGCGCCTGGCCGGCGACGAATTCGGCCTGATCCTGGAAGACATCCGGGACGTCAGCTCGACCCTGCACGTGGTCAATCGCATCCAGCAGAAACTGGTGCTGCCCTTCACCCTGAACGAGCACGAGGTATTCGCCACCGTCTCCTTCGGCATCGTCGTCAGCGGCCCGGAATACACCCATCCGGACCCCATGATCCGGGATGCCAACATGGCCATGGTCCAGGCCAAGGACCAGGGCGGCGGCGGCTACGTGCTGTTCAACCAGGAAATGCACGACCGGGCGGTGCGCCGCCTGGAACTGGAGCTGGACCTGCGCCATGCCCTAGAGCGGGGCGAGTTCCAGGCCTACTACCAACCCATCGTCCGCCTGGCCGACGGCCGCCTCACCGGTTTCGAGGCCCTGGTGCGCTGGAACCACCCAGGCAAGGGCCTGATCTCCCCCGTCGAGTTCATTCCCGTGGCCGAGGAAACCGGCCTGATCGTGCCCCTGGGGCGCTGGATGCTGCGCGAAGCCTGCCGCCAGGCCCGGGACTGGCAGTTGCGCCTGGCCGACCAGGGCCCGCTCACGGTCAGCGTCAATCTCTCGGCCAAGCAGGTGCTGCATCCCAACCTGATCCAGGATGTGGAGGCGGCCCTGGCCGAGACCGACCTGCCCCCGTCCCTGCTGAAGCTGGAAATCACCGAGAGCGCCATGATGGAAGACGCCGAGCGCGCCATTCCCCTGCTCTGCCGCCTCAAGGAACTGGGCCTGCGCCTGCTGCTGGACGATTTCGGCACCGGCTACTCCTCCCTCTCCTACCTGCACCGCCTGCCCATCGACACCCTCAAGGTGGACCGCTCCTTCGTTATGGACCTGCACCAGAACGAAACCGACCGGCACTTCGTCGAAACCATCGTGCACCTGGCCCACAAGCTGGGTCGGGACCTCATCTGCGAAGGCGTCGAACTGGCCGAGCAGGCAGAAATCCTGGCCGCCATGGGCGTGGAATACAGCCAGGGCTTCCTCTACTCCCGGCCGGTGGCCGCCAACGAGGCCGAGATGCTGATTCTCACCGGCGTCGGCCAGGATAGCACCGCCTAAGTTTCAACCCCATTTCAACCGATGACCGCCTGCCCATGACTCAAGCGCGCCCTGCCATCGTCCTCCTCTCCGGCGGCCTGGACTCCGCCACCTGCCTCGCCATCGCCAAGAGCGAAGGCTTCGCCCCCTATTGCCTGTCCTTCGACTACGGCCAGCGCCATAAGGCCGAACTCATCGCCGCCGGCCGGGTGGCGACCGCCCTGGGCGCCCGGGAGCACCGGGTGGTGAAGCTGGACATCGGCCAGTTCGGCGGCTCGGCCCTCACCGACACGGCCATCGACGTGCCAGTCGAGGGCGTGCAGCCAGGCATTCCCGTCACCTACGTGCCGGCCCGCAACACCGTCATGCTCTCCTTCGCCCTGGCCTGGGCCGAGGTGCTGGGCGCCCAGGACATCTTCGTCGGCGTCAATGCGGTGGATTACTCCGGCTACCCGGACTGCCGCCCGGAATACATCGCCGCCTTCGAGACCATGGCCAACCTGGCCACCAAGGCCGGGGTGGAAGGCAGCCACCTCTCCATCCACGCCCCCCTGATCGACCTCTCCAAGGCCCGGATCATCCAGCGCGGCACCGCCCTGGGCGTCGATTACGGCCTCACCGTGTCCTGCTATCAGGCCGACGACGCCGGCCGGGCCTGCGGCGCCTGCGATTCCTGCCGCCTGCGCCGGGACGGCTTCGCCGCCGCCGGCCTGCCGGACCCCACCCCCTACCGCACCTAATTCCGCCGTGGCCACCACCAGCCTCATCCTCTGGCTCGCCTTCGGCCTGGGTGCCCTGGTGGGGGCCAGCGGCAGCCGCAGCCACTTCTGCACCATGGGGGCGATGGCCGACATCGTGAACATGGGAGACTGGAACCGCATGCGCATGTGGTTCCTGGCCATGGGCATGGCCATCCTCGGCACCGCCGGGCTGCAACTGGCCGGCCTCATCGACATTACCCAGTCCATTTACACCGGCCCCCGCCTGCCCTGGCTCTCCCATGTCGTCGGCGGCCTCACCTTCGGGGCCGGCATGGTGCTGGCCTCGGGCTGCGGTGCCAAGACCCTGATCCGCATCGGCGGCGGCAGCCTCAAGTCCCTGGTGGTCTTCCTGGTCATGGGCCTCACCGCCAGCATCACCCTGCGCGGCCTCCTGGGCGTCGGCCGGGCTGCCTGGCTGGACCCGGCCAGCCTCTACCTGGACACCGGCCGCCAGGATCTGCCCAGTCTCCTCGCCGCCGCTACCGGACTTCCCCCGGCCACCGCCCTGGCGGCCCTGGCCGGCGGCCTCGGCCTCGCCCTATGCCTGGCCGCCCTGGCGCGGCAAGACTTTCGCACCCGGGACAACCTCCTCGGTGGGCTCGGCGTCGGCCTAGCCGTAGTCGGTGGCTGGTATGTCAGCGGCCACCTGGGCTTCGTGCCGGAAGACCCGGACACCCTGCAGCCGGCCTTCCTCGCCACCAACAGCGGCCGCATGGAATCCCTGAGCTTCGTCGCGCCCCAAGCCTATACCCTGGACCTGCTCATGTCCTGGTCCGACACCAGCCGCAAGCTGAGCTTCGGCATCGCCACGGCCCTCGGCGTGGTCGCCGGCAGCCTGGTGGAGGCCCTGATGAGCCAGAGCTTCCGCTGGGAAGGCTTCCGCGACACCGAGGACACCGCCAGCCACCTGATCGGCGCCGCCCTCATGGGTTTCGGCGGCGTCACTGCCCTCGGTTGCAGCATCGGCCAGGGCGTCACCGGCCTATCCACCCTGGCCCTGGGCTCGATCCTGACCCTGGCCGCGATCCTCGCCGGGGCCTGGACGGCCTTGAAAATCCAGTACTGGCGACTGCTGCGCGAGTGATAGTGGCAGCACCGGCACACCTCCGCCTTCATCGGAGCCAGTCTGAGACCAACCCCACGCCAACTTTTGTTTGACAGGAATCCCGGCCCCTCCTATAATTCGCGCTCCGTTTTTGGGGGTCGGTAGCTCAGTCGGTAGAGCAGCGGACTTTTAATCCGTTGGTCGCGAGTTCGAATCTCGCCCGACCCACCACAAGACGTAATGAGGGCAGCTCCTGCTGTAAAAAGAGCACCTCTTGGGTTGTTAGCTCAGTTGGTAGAGCAGCGGACTCTTAATCCGTAGGTCGAGTGTTCGAGCCACTCACAACCCACCAGAATTCCGACGGCTCCTAGAAATGGGAGCCGTCTTTGTTTGAGCACTCCGCTGCTGTTACACGACAGCAGCAACGATGGGCCCATGTAGCTCAGTGGCAGAGCACTCCCTTGGTAAGGGAGAGGTCGGCAGTTCAATCCTGCCCATGGGCACCACCAGATTCGAGCCAGAAGCCCAACCACCCGGTTGGGCTTTTCGCTTTATGACCCCCTTTGGACCGCCTTCGGTCATGCCCCGGTAACATCCCCAGTCCAATCTCGATCCATCACAGTTTCAAAGTGAGGTCGCGATGGACACCATCTTCTGCCATTCCTGCCGGGTGCAGCATCCCAAGGAACAGATGCGGCTCTACCCCACCAAGCACGGACGACGCTGGCGCTGCCGGCGCAGCATCGCCGGCGCCAGCAGCAGCCCCGCCGAGCGGGACGCCTTCGGACAGCAGCAGACGGTCATCAATCGGGAACAGGCGCGGCTGCATGCCCAATACACCCGACTCCTGCGCCAAAAGGACGGCCTGGGCTGACGCCATCGGCTTGCACTCTTACGACGGGCGAAAAAAAGCCGCCCAACGCGGGGCGGCAATAAGGGATTACATGGGATTACGTGGAGCGCACACACATTTCTGCGCGGAAACCATGCTAGCCCTCCAGTGTTCCCGTTTCATTACAGGCGGCTTGGGTGCCGATCCGCGCCAAAAAAGCGGGAGCCCCCCCCCTAGGCGCCAGAATCGTCGTCAGGGTCCGCCAGGTCGGCATTGGGTGCGAGCGGCGGCTCTGCCAGCATGGCCGCGCGGCTTTCCGGAGTCTCCAGGCTGATGCGACCAAGGATGCCGTCCCGGTAATCCTGCAGCAGGGTCAGGGCGGCCTTTTCCAGGTCCAGGGCACCGCCCTTCATGCGGAAGGCGCGGCGCTTGGCCACGGCCTCGATCAGCCCGGGGCCGTCCATGCCCTCCAGGGAACAGCCGTAGCGGGCCGCCACCAGGGCCGGGTAACGCTTGAGCAGCAGGTCGCCGAGGAAGGTGGCGACCTCCTCCTCGATCACTGCATTGATGCCGATCGCATGGCTGGCGGCGAGCATCAGGCCGTCGCTGGGATATTCGATCTTGGGCCATAGCAGGCCCGGGGTATCCACCAGGGACATGCGGTCGTTGATGTCCAGGCGCTGCTGGTTCTTGGTCACCGCCGGCTGGTCCCCCACCGCCGCCACCTTGCGCTTCAGGAGGGCGTTCATCAGGGTGGATTTGCCGACGTTGGGGATGCCCATGATCATCATGCGCAGGGGCTTCAGGGTGGTGCCCCGGTGAGGCGCCAGCTCCAGGCAGAGCTTGGGCACCCGAGCCACGTCCCCGGCCTTCTTGCAGGACAGGGCCACCGCCTTGACGCCCTCCTGGGCATTGTAGAACTGGAGCCAGGCCTGGGTCGCCGCCGGGTCCGCCAGGTCGGCCTTGTTCAGGATCTTCAGGCAGGGGCGCTGGCGGTGCTGGCGCAGGGGCTCGATCATGGGATTGCGACTGGCCTCGGGCAGGCGGGCGTCCAGCACCTCGATCACCACATCGATGGTGGCCATGGCCTCGGCGGCCTTCTTTTTCGCGGCGGCCATGTGGCCGGGGAACCATTGGATGGACATGCAGGACTTCTAAAGCGGGAAAGGCGCCATTTTACGCTGAGGTGGCAGCCGTCGCTGTAAAACTCCCCTCCCCCTCCCGCCCCGGCCGCCCTTATTGGCCGAGACGGATGCCGAAGCGCAGCTTCTCCAGGGCCCCGAGGAAATGGTCGCGCATGGCCAGCAGCTCGGGCAGGCGCACCCGGGCGGCCGGTGCCTGGCCCCGGGCCTTGAGATCCAGCAGCTCGTCGCCCAGGCGATGCACTCCCAGGTGCAGCTGCTCCAGGGACTGGAACACCGGCAGGCGGCCGTAGCGCTGCCGGCCAGGACCCCGGTACCAGCGGCCGAAGCGGCATTCCTCGGGGCCGGGCAGCCGCAGGGCGCTACTCGGCACGTTGTCATCCAGTCCGGCCACCACCCGCTCGATCCAGCGCCGGTGATCTACCTCCACCCCCACCAGAGGCAGGTCTTCCCGGGCCCACAGCAGGCTGCGGCTGGCCACCCACTGGGGATGGGGAACGAAGCCCTGGATCCAGGTCGGCAGCTGTTCCGGCGGCATGGGCCGGGCAATGCCGTAGCCCTGGGCCAGGTCGCAGCCGAGCTGGAGCAGCAGCACCCCGTGCTCCGCCGTCTCCACCCCCTCGGCCACCACGTCCCGCTGGAAGGCCTGGGCCAGGCCGATGACACCTTCGACGATGGCCAGGTCCTCCGGATCCTCCAGCATGTCACGGACGAAGGTCTGGTCGATCTTGAGCACGCTGGCCGGCAAGCGCTTAAGGTAGGTGAGGGAGGAATAGCCGGTGCCGAAGTCGTCCAGGGCCACCGCCACCCCCAGGGCACGGCAGGCGCCGATGACGTCGGAGACCTGGGCCATGTCGTCGAGGGCGGTGGTTTCGAGGATTTCCAGCTCCAGAGAGCCGGGCGGCACTTCCGGGTGGCACGCCAGCAACTCCTCCAGCCGGGCAACGAAACCGGGCTGCTGCAGGTGCCGCCCGGAAATATTGACGCTCACCACCAGGCTGAGCCCCCGGGCCCGCCACTCGGCCTGCTGCCGCAGGGCTTCCTGCAGCACCCAGCCCCCCAGGGGGGCGGCCAGGTCCGTGTCTTCCACCAGGGGCAGGAACTCCCCCGGCGGCAGCAGGCCCCGCTCCGGGTGCTGCCAGCGGATCAGGGCCTCGGCGCCGAGCACCTGGCCGTGGCGCATATTCACCTTGGGCTGGTAGTGCAGGCGCATCTCGCCGTTCTCCAGGGCTTCCTCCACCCGAGTCACTGCCTCGTGCCGGGCCTGGACGCGGCGGTCGCCTTCCGGATCGAAGAAATGGTAGCGGCTGCGCCCGGTCTGCTTGGCCTGGTACATGGCCTGATCGGCATGACGCAACAAGGTATCCGGGGTGGAGGCGTCCTGGGGATAGAGGGTGACACCAATGCTCGCCGACAGGCTGACGGCATGGCCGGAGACGCTGTAGGGCTCGGCCAGGGCCTGCAGGATGCGCTGCAGGGCCGCCTCGCATTCGGCCCGATCCTTGAGTTCGCCAAAGAGCAGGACGAATTCGTCGCCCCCCAGGCGGGCCACCGTATCGCCGGCCCGCAAATCCGCCCGCAAACGGGCAGCCACCTCGATCAGCAGCTGGTCGCCGGCCTCGTGACCGAACTGGTCATTGACCGGTTTGAAACCGTCCAGATCCAGGTACACCACCGCCAACAGGGAGTTCTGGCGCCGGGTCTGGGCCAGGGCATGCTGCAGGCGGTCGGCAAACAAGAGGCGGTTCGGCAGCTGGGTCAGGGCGTCGTAATGGGCGATGCGCTCCAGGCGCTCTTCTCCCCGCTTGCGCTCGGTAATGTCGCTGAAAATGGTGGCAAAACCGCTCTTCTCCCAGGGCACCACGGAAATCTGGAAATACTTCTCCATGGGCGCGAAATAGCGCTCCAGGCTGTGGCCCTGGCCGCCCAGGGCCACCTCGGCATATTCCTGCAGGAAGGGCGCCTGCGCCGTGCCATAGATTTCACTGCCCAACTTGCCCAGCACCTGTTCCCGGGATAGCTGGAGAATGGCCTCGTAGCGGGCATTGCAATCCACCAGGCGGTAATCGGCCGGTCGGCCCTGGGCATCCAGGACCAATTGATGCAGGGCCACCCCCTCCCCCATGTTGGTGAAGAGGGAGCGGAAACGCTCCTCACTGGCCCGCAGGGCGGTCTCGGCCCGGGCATGCTCGATGGCGATGCTGGCCAGGCCAGCGACCTGCTGGATGGTGGCGATATCCGACTCGCTCGGCAGGGCCGGCTGCCGCTGATAAACGGCGAAAGAGCCAATGGCCTTGCCCCCGGCGCTGAAAATGGGCTCGGACCAGCAGGCTCCCAGGCCAGCCCGCTGCACGTGGTCCTGGAAAAGCTGCCAATAGGGATGGGTGTGCAGATTCTCGGCCACCACCCTCTCCCCCCGGTAGATGGCAGTGCCGCAGCACCCGACGCCATCTCCCACTTCCAGCGCTTCCACGGCCCGGTTGTAGAAATCCGGCAGACCTGGAGCCGCCCCCACCTTGAGATGGCGGCCGTCCTCGGCGAGCAGCAGGATGGAGCAGATCCAGCCCGCCGCTTCGGCCTCCACGGCGGCGACGATCGCCGCCAACACCTGCTCCAGGGGCTCGCCCCGGGCCAATTTCTCCAGGACCTGGCTGCGCATGCGGTCCCGCATTTCCACCCAGCGCTTGGCCGTGATATCCCGGGCGATGCCGAGGATGCCCTGGATCGACCCGTCCTGACGCCGCACCGGGGCCTTGGTGATTTCAAACAGGGGTGCCGCGCCACTGGGCATGCGCAGGCGCTGCTCCCGGGTAAATGGCTCGCCCCGGGTCAGGGCATCCCCATCCTGCTGGCGCATGAAGGCGGCCTCCTCCGGCGCGAACAGCTCGCTGTCGGTGTGACCGACGATGCCTTCCTGCGGCAGACCGAGGGTAGCCGCGTGCTGGCGGTTGGAAATAAGGAAGGTGCCCTGGGTATCCTTCAGCCACACCATGTCGGGCAGGGCATCCACCAAGGTTCCGAGGAGGGAACGCTCGTCGCTCAGCTGCTGCTCCGCCGCCTTCAAGTCGGAAATGTCGGTGTAGGTACCGATCATGCGCAGGGGGCGGCCCTTGCCGTCCCGCTCCACCACCAGCCCCTGGTCCAGGACCCACTTGAAGGAACCATCCTGGCAGACCACCCGGTGCTCGCCGCGATAATTGGGCGTTTCTCCGGTCAGGTGGCGTTCCAGCTGCTGCCGTTGCGCCACTGCCTCCGCCGGGAACATGCGCCCCTCCCACTCCGTCATGAAGCTCTCGCTGTCGGCCTCGGCATAGCCGAGCATGTCCCGCCAGCGCCGGGAAAGAAACAGGCGGCCGCTGGCCACGTCCCAGTCCCAAACGCCGGCATTGGCGCCTTCCAGGGCGAAATCCCAGCGCTCCTCGGCGGCGGCCAGTTCGGCGATGAGGGCGGTGATGAGCACGTTGATCACCGCCAGGGAAGCCATATAGGCCCACAGGGTCGCCAGGCCTCGGTAAATGTCCTCATGGTGGAAGGGCCCCTGGCCCCGGGCCGTGGCCCAGGCCGCCAGGGCCGAGAGCAGCAGGGCGCCGACAGAGGCCGGCCAAACGCCGCTGCGCACCGCCAGCCAGCCCACCAGCAGCACCGGCACCAGCACCAGGGGCAGCACCGGCGAGGCCCAGGAGGGGGGGCCGCTGTCGGGGCCAAAAAGCCAGCCGCTCACCCCCAGGAGCAGGGCCAATCCGAGCAGCACTTCCAGGCCACGCCAGCCATGGCCGAGACGGCCCAGGTTGCGGCGGGACAGGGTGAGCAGGGGAATGCCGGCAATCAGTACCCCCATGGCGTCCCCCAGCCACCAGAACAGCCAGGCCTGGGGAACATCCGCTCCAGGCAGCTCCCCGGCCAGGTAGAGGTTGGCCACGCCATTGGCGGCGGAGATCGCCATGCCGCCCAAGGCGCCGATGCCCAGGTAGTTGAGCAGATCCCGGCGCCGCTCCAGTTCGGGACGGAAGCCGACGCGATTGAGGAAATGGGCGGCCAGCCAGGGCCCCAGGGCATTGCCGACGGCAATACCGAGGGCCAGGGGCAGGCTGGAGCCGACGGCGAGATTGACCAGGAAGGCACCGATGTAGATGCCCGGCACCATGGGGCCGCCCCAACGCAGCAGGGCCGCCAGGGCGATGCCGGAGGGGGCCCAGATGAGACTGATGTGGGAGCCCAGGTAGGGCATGGCCAGGCCCAGACGGCCGGCCAGGTAATAGGCCAGGACCACCAGCAGGAGGCGGGAGAGCCACAGCAGGGCCCCACCGACGGAGATCGGGAACTGGGCGGGTCGTTTCATGGTGGCGCGCCGTGACCTTGAGTTGTTCTTATCCGGAAGCGGTTTATTTTCAATATAAACGCCCGGCAACGATCCGCGCGAAAAGAAAGAAAAAAACCCGGCCGCAGCCGGGTTTTCGCAGGCAAGATGGACGCCGTTAGCGTTGGCAGCCCACCACGGCCAGGGCACTCATATTCACCAGGCGCCGCACGGTGGCGGTGGCGGTCAGCACATGCACCGGCTTGGCCACACCCATGAGGATGGGGCCGATGGTCACGCCTTCGCCGCCGGTCATCTTGAGCAGGTTGTAGGAGATGTTGGCGGCGTCCAGGTTGGGCATCACCAGCACGTTGGCCTCGCCCTTGAGGGGGGAGTCCGGATCGGACTGGTGCCGGGTTTCCTCGGACAGGGCGGAATCGCCGTGCATCTCGCCGTCGATCTCCAGCTCCGGCGACTTGGCCCGGGCGATCTCGGCGGCCACCGCCATCTTGCGGGCGGAAGCGGACTGGGAAGAGCCGAAGTTGGAGTGGGAAAGCAGGGCCACCTTGGGGGTGATGCCGAAACGACGCACGGTGTCGGCGGCCATCAGGGCGATCTCGGCCAGCTGCTCGGCGTCCGGGTTCTCGTTGACGTGGGTGTCGCAGAGGAACAGGGCCCGGTTGGGCAGCAGCAGGTGGTTCATGGCAGCCAGGGTGTTGCAGCCCGGGGCCTTGCCGATTACCTCTTCCACCTGGCGCAGGTGGTGGGCGAAGCGGCCGGAGATGCCGCAGATCATACCGTCGGCGTAGCCCAGCTGGACCAGCATGGCACCGATCAGGGTGGTGTCCTGACGCAGGCGGGTCTTGGCGATTTCGATGGTGACGCCGCGACGCTTCATCAGCTGGTGGTAGGCGCTCCAGCATTCCTTGTAGCGCTCGTCGTAGTTCGGGTTCACCACCTCGAAGTGCTCGCCGGCCTTGAGCTTGGAGCCGATCTTCTGCAGCCGGGCTTCGATGACTTCCGGACGGCCCACCAGGATGGGCTTGGCCAGGCGCTCTTCCAGGATGATCTGGACGGCGCGCAGGACGCGCTCATCCTCGCCCTCGGCGTAGATGAGGCGCTGTTGCGGGCCCTGCTTGGCGGCAGAGAACACGGCGCGCATGCCGACGCCGGTGTGGGTGTTGAATTCCTTGAGCTTGTCCCGGTAGGCCGCCATGTCGGTGATGGGCCGGGTGGCGACGCCGGAATCCATGGCCGCCTGGGCTACGGCCGGGGCGATGATGGAAATCAGGCGGGGATCGAAGGGCTTGGGAATCAGGTATTCGGGACCGAAGGACAGTTCCTGGCCCTGGTAGGCCAGGGCCACTTCGTCGCTCACTTCTTCCTGGGCCAGGGCAGCGATGGCCTTGACGCAGGCCAGCTTCATTTCCTCGGTAATGCGCTTGGCGCCCACATCCAGGGCACCGCGGAAGATGAAGGGGAAGCACAGGACGTTATTGACCTGGTTGGCGTAGTCGGAACGGCCGGTGGCGATGATGGCGTCGGGACGGGCTTCCTTGGCGAGTTCCGGCATGATTTCCGGGGTCGGGTTGGCCAGGGCGAAGATCAGCGGATCCTTGGCCATGCCCTTGACCATCTCGGCCTTCAGCACGCCGGCGGCGGAGAGACCCAGGAAGATGTCGGCACCGACGATGGCGTCGCCCAGGGTGCGGGCGGAAGTTTCCTGGGCGTAACGGGCCTTGGTGGCCTCCATGTTGGCTTCACGGCCAACGTAGATGACGCCCTTGGAATCGCAGACGGTGACGTTCTGGCGCTTGATGCCCAGTTCGCACCACAGGTTGAGACAGGAGATGGCAGCGGCGCCGGCGCCGGAGCAGACCACCTTGACGTTCGCGATGTCCTTGCCGATGACCTTGAGGCCATTAAGCATGGCCGCGGCGGAAATGATGGCGGTACCGTGCTGGTCGTCGTGGAAGACGGGGATGGACATGCGTTCCTTCAGCTTCTCCTCGATGTAGAAGCATTCGGGAGCCTTGATGTCCTCCAGGTTCACGCCACCCAGGGTGGGTTCCAGGGCAGCGATCATGTCGATCAGCTTGTCCGGGTCGTTTTCGGAGATTTCGATATCGAAAACGTCGATGCCGGCGAATTTCTTGAACAGGCAGCCCTTGCCTTCCATCACAGGCTTGGCGGCGAGGGGACCGATGTTGCCCAGGCCCAGCACGGCGGTGCCGTTGGTGACCACACCCACCAGGTTGCCGCGGGAGGTCATCTCGTCCACGGCGGCGGGGTTGGCGACGATTTCTTCACAGGCGTAGGCCACGCCGGGGGAGTAGGCCAGGGCCAGGTCCCGCTGGTTGGTCAGTCCCTTGGTGGGACGGACGGCGATTTTACCGGGGGTGGGCAGGCGGTGATATTCGAGCGCGGCTTCGCGCAGATCCTTTTCCATGACTTAACTCCTGGGAGCGCAAAGCTCCGGGCTTGCTTTAAAAGCACGCAAGTATGCGACTTTTTCCCTAGGGACGGAAGAGCGGCCATCCACAGGCACCCCGTTCCCTGCTGGCATAGCCTCAAGCCTTGGGGCAACAGGGGCAGGCTGGCTAGAAGGATTGCCTGAAGCTCAGCCGCCACACCCGGGGCTCTGCCGGGTGGCTGTGGATGTCGGCCACCGGCACCGTCTCGCCGCGCAATTGGGATGCGTAGTAGTAGTCGATGTCGCTGGCCTGACGGTTGAAGAGGTTGAGCACTTCCAGGGTGAGCAGGCTTGTCGCCGCCAGCTGGTAGCCCACATTGAGGTTCACCAGCAGGGAGCTGCCGGAGCGCACCGCATTGTCTTCCACCAGGGCCCGGGGGCCCAGGTAGCGCAGGCGCAGGCCGCCGCGCCAGGGGCCCCGGTCGTGCACCGCCACGCCGAGGGAGGCGGTGCGCTCGACGGCGCCGGGGATGTGGTTGCCGGCAGGATCGCTGTCGCGGAAACGGGCCCGGGACAGGGCGAGATCGGCATCCAGGGTCAGCCAGTCCCGGGGCGTCCAGTAATGGGACCATTCGATACCCTGGCGCCGGCTGGGGCGGCTGGCTTCGGTGGTGCCGGCATCGCCGACGAACAGCAGTTCCGAAGCCAGGTTCAGGCGCCACAGGGCCAGGCTCATGTGCCAGCCCGGGGCCGGGGCGCTACGCCAGCCCACCTCGTCGCCCCGGGATCTGACCAGGGCCGGCACCCGCGGCATGGCGCTCACCGGGTTGGCCGGATCGACGCTGATGTTGGTGCCCCGGGCGTCGTTGCTGTGGAAGCCCTGGCCCCAGTTGTAATAGAACTCCTGGTGGGCGAAGGGCCCGAAGATGAGGGACAGCTTGGGGCTGGTGATGCCGTCGCTGGCCCTGCCGGAGTTGGCGGCCAGGCTGGAATCCACCTGGAAGCGGTAGCGGTCGTGGCGCAGGCCGGCGACGGAGCGCAGCCAGGAAGTCCATTGCGCCCCCCACTGGCCGTAGAGGCCCAGGCTGCCCTGGTTCACGCTGTCGCTGCGCACCGTGTCCCAGCGCTGGCGGGCCTGGGTGCGGTAGAGGCCGACGTTGCCGATGTCGTCCTGGCGGCCCTGCACGCCCCAGGTGAAATCCCCCTCCCGGCCCAGCCAGCGTACCGGCTGGCTGCGGCTCCAGCCGAAGCCGCCGTAGCGGCGCCGGTCAGCCTGCTCGAACTGGTCGCCGTGCACCGGGTCGGTGGCGTAGGTGAAGTTGGAGAACAGGTTGAGCCGGTAATCCACCAGGTAGGCGTTGGCACGGGTCTGTACGTCGCCGTCCTGGCGGGCCCACTGGCCGGAGAGGGAGAGGCGCCGAGTGCTGCCGCCGGTGGAGGGGTCCAGGCTGCCGAAACGGCCCACCAGGCCCTGGTCCACGGCGCGGCGGGCCACCTGGTCGGTGGAGGTCCAGTCGCCATCGTAGGCCATGAAGGAAAAGGACTGGCCGTGGTTGCGGGTGCCGTCGGAATAGCGCAGCACGCCATTGAGGCGCTGATAGTGTTCCGGCACCGTCCACGGGCCGTCGTTGTGGAATACCTCCAGGGCCCCCAGCCAGCGGCCGCCGCCGGCCATTTCCTGGTCGGCGGCGGTGAGCAGGCGCTGGTAGCCGTTGCTGCCCACACCGACGCTGACGTAGTCCTGGGGCAGGCTGCGGCGGTAGGCGATGTGGGCGCTGCCGGCGGAGGAGAAGTCCCCGTCCTCGGCGGCATAGGGGCCCTTCTTGTACTGGATGCGCTCCACCAGTTCCGGGATGAGGAAGTTGAGGTCCAGGTAGCCCTGACCGTGGGCGTGGGTCGGCAGGTTCACCGGCACGCCGTCGATATCCACGGCGAAGTCGGTGCCGTGATCCAGGTTGAAGCCCCGCAGGAAATACTGGTTGGCCTTGCCGTCGCCGGCGTGCTGGGTAACGATCAGGCCGGGCACGGTCTCCAGCACCTCGGCCGGGCGCAGCAGAGGCCGGTTTTCCAGCTGTTGGCCCGTCACCGTGCCGACGCTGGCGGCATCGGCGACACCGAGCAGGTCCTGGGCCCCGGCCTTGACCTCGATCATGTCCAGAGTGGGCATGCCGGCGGCCCCTGCCGCAAGAGGCAAGAGCAGCGCGGCTGCCAGCATGGTACGGGCGAAGATGGCCGTCCTTATTGCCTGACGGGGCAGTCCTTCAAGAAAGTCGAAGCCCCGTGATGTTGTGATGTTTTTGGTTTTGTTCACATCCATGGACAGGCAAAAACGCGGGACTTGGGGCCGCCGGCACCCAGTAGCGGGTTCTAGCGCTTCAAGCCGCTCAAGCCGGAACGGGCCGGCGGGCCAGGCGCAGGGCGAGGAGGAAGCTCAGGGCCAGGAACAGGGTGAGGGCAAGGCCCAGGGCCAGCTCCTTGCCCTCGCTCCAGCTGTCCACCAGGGGCGAGACCAGCTTGGCGGCGCCGAAGGCCGCCACCAGCAGGCTGATGCCGGAAACCACCAGGCTCATCACCCGGGAGGCGATGCGCGCCACCTCGTCGGCCCGGCGGATGAGACGGGAAATCCACAGGCCGTTGAGGCCGTCGGTGAGCAGCATGCCGAGCATGAACACCAGTCCCAGGGTCAGGGCGTGCTGCCAGCCGCCGTATTGGCTGCCGGCCAGGGCAAACAGGGCGGCCTGGGAGAAAGTATCGAAGGAAAACGCGAACAGGGCGCCGACCCCGGCCACCAGCAGGGGATTGCCGGTGTGCTGCAGGCGCCCGAGGAAACGCCCCTTGAAGCCTACCGGCGCCACCACCTGGTCCGGCTCGGCGGCCAGCACCGCCGCCAGGTTGGCCAGGCCCAGGAGGGTAAGGAAGCCGATGGAGACCAGGCTGCCGAACAGCTCCAGCCACTCGGGCACCACCCAGCTGCGGGCCAGGGTGCTGACGGTGAGGGCGATGGCCAGGACCACGGCACCGTGGCCGAGAGAGAAGAGCACGCCGCAGTAGCGGGCGATGGGGGATTGATGGCGGGCGTTGTAGCGGGTCAGGCCGTCGATGGTGGCCAGGTGGTCGGCATCGAAGCCGTGCTTCATGCCCAGCACCAGGACCAGAGATACCAGGGCCAGCCAGTTTTGCGGCAGGGTTTCCATCTGCATCCTCCACAGGATAGCGGCGACTACGCGGTCATTAACGGTAAGAAGATTAGCAATTTTGCCTTACCAGCGTCAGCGAGACTTGCAGCCCAACCCCGAAAAAGCGGGGTTGGCGCAAGCCCAAGCGGGGTTAATGCAAGACTGGGGCCAGCCCCGGGTGGGGCCGACTAGGCGCCGCTGCCCCCGGGCCGTCCCAGGGGCAGGCTGATGCGGAATACGGCGCCGCCCTCCGGGTGATTGCTGACGACGATACCGCCGCCGTGGCGCTCGACGATGCCATAGGAGATGGACAGCCCCAGGCCGGTGCCCTGGCCCACCGGCTTGGTGGTGAAGAAGGGATCGAACAGGTGGCCCAGGGCCTCGTTGGGAATGCCCGGGCCGTTGTCACGAAAAATCACGCGCACTTCGCCCTCCCCCTCAGCCATCTCCCCCACCTCGCCGCGGATGTGGAGCTGGGGGTCGGGCTGGCCGGCGGTGGCATCGGCAGCGTTCTGCACCAGGTTCATCACCACCTGCTGCAACTGGCCGGCGGAGCCTCGCACCGGCAAGGACGGGGGCAGGTCGGTGGTAACCCGGAAGGAAGCCGGGACACTCTTGCCTACCCAGCGCACGGCCCGCTCCACCACCTCGGCCAGGTTGAAAGCTTCGGCCCCTTCCCGGTCCATGGCGGAGAAGCGCTTCAGGCCATCGACGATATCCCGGGTGCGCTCGGCCCCCTCGATCATGCCGTCCAGCAGGGGCGACATGTCTTCCAGGATGCGGTCGATGCGCAGCTCCTGGCGCATGGCCTCCAGTTCGGGAATGCAGTCGCAGCCCCGGGCATGGACGGCCTCCAGGTAGTTTTCCAGGCGGCCGGCGTAGCGCTTCAGGGCCAGCACATTGCCCAGGACGAAGCTGATGGGATTGTTCAGTTCATGGGCCACGCCGGCCACCAGGCGGCCCAGGGACGCCATCTTTTCCGAATGCAGCAGCTGCTGCTGGGTACGTTTCAGGTCCTCATGGGTCTGGCGCAGCTCCCGGTAGGCGCGGCGCAGCTCCCCTACCGGGCGGCCGGTGACCACCATGCCGATGAGCTTGCCGGTGCCGGACAGGCGCGGTGTCCAGTTGAAGGACACCGGCACGGCGCCGCCGTCCTCGGCCAGGAGGGGCAACTCGATGTCCTGGGCGCCCTCGCTGCGGGGTGCAGCGAAGAAGTGGCGGGCCCGGCTGCGGGCCACCTCGTCGGCGAACAGGTCGAAGATGGGGGTGCCGCGCAGGGCCTGTTCGCTCTTGCCGGCGTAGCGCTGGAAGGAGGGATTGACCTCCTCGATCAGACCATTCCGGTCGCACACCACCAGGATGTCCGACATGGAGGCGAGGATGCTGGCGATGAAGCGGTGGGACTCTTCCAGGGCGGCGTTATTCTGCTCCAGGGCCACTTCGTACTGGAGCAGGTCGTTATAGACCTCGTCCATTTTCTGGATCACTTCGATCCACACCGTCTCGTTCACCCCGTCCAGCAACTGGGCCGGTTCCGGCAGCAGGCCGCCGTCCAGCAGCGGTCGCTTGGCCGGTTTGCGCGCCGGCGGCGGATCCTTATCGGGCGGGCTTGAGGTGGACATGGGAATGGCCGCTGGCGCTGCCGTGGTCGTGGGGCTGGTCCAGCTCCGCCGCCACCAGGTTGAGCTTGCCGTGGCGCACGCCGCGCTCGGCCATGAGGGCCTCGGCGAAGCGCCGCACCTCCCGGGTCGGACCGCGCAGGATGGCGCTCTCGATGCAATGCTCGTGGTCCAGGTGGGCGTGCAGGCTGGCCACCGTCAGGTCATGGTGGTCGTGCTGCAGGCCGGTGAGGCGCTCCGCCAGCTCCCGCTCATGGTGGTTATAGACATAGGAGAGATTGGCGACGCAGTGGGCGGCCTCGTCCCGGTCCAGGCGCCAGGCTTCGAGCTGGGCCCGCAGCAGGTCGCGCACCGCCTCGGAGCGGTTGGTGTAGCCCCGGTCGGCCATGAGGGCGTCGAATTCCCGGGCCAGATCGGCATCCAGGGAGATGGTGATACGTTCCATAGCGCTCCTGTCGGTCAAGGGAGGCAATATACCCTGCCCCGCCGAGGCAGCGAAACCGCCCCAGGCCTTTCCCGGTCAGGAAGGGCCGCTATAATCCGGCCAGACCTTATCGGCAGCAGAGGCGCGCACCATGGCTGATCCAAAATTCATTCCCCTGGCGGGCCAGGGCAACTCCCACCGGGACTTCCAGGAAGCCGCCCTCAACGTCTACGCCAAGCGCCAGGAAGTGCTGGCCGCCAACATCGCCAACGCCGACACCCCCAACTACAAGGCCCGGGACCTGGATTTCCAGTCAGCCCTGGCCGCCGCCCAGGCCCGGGCGGAACAGCAGCCGGTGGAACTGAAGCTGACCGCCGCCGCCCACCTGCCGGCCAAGGGGCTACCGCCGCCGGGCCCGGACAATCTGCTCTACCACACCCCCAATCAGGCCAGCGCCGACGGCAACACGGTGGAAATGGACGTGGAACGCTCCAAGTTCGCCGAAAACGCCGTGCATTACGAATTCGCCATGCAATACCTGGGCAACGACTACAAGGACATGATCCAGTTGCTCAACAACCTCAAGTAGCCGGCCCAGCCTGACGCTGGCCGGCTACCTGAGGCCAAGCCCACGCCTTAACGCCGGGCCTGCAGGGCGGCGATGCGCTCCTCGATGCTCGGGTGGCTGGCGAAGGCGCTCATCCAGCCCTTGCCGCCGGCGATGCCGGAAGACGCCATGTTGGCCGGCAGGGGTTCCGGCGACAGGTTGCCGAGGCGCTGCAGGGCCGCCACCATGGGCCGGGGGTTGCCCAGCAGCTGGGCGGCACCGGCGTCGGCGCGGAATTCCCGCTGGCGGGAGAAGTACATGACGATCAGGCTGGCCAGGATGCCGAAGACGATGTCGCACACCATCACCGTCACCATGTAGCCGATGCCCGGGCCGCTACTCTCCTCGTCCTTGCGCAGGAAGCTATCCACAAGATAGCCCACCACCCGGGCGAGGAAGAAGACGAAGGTATTCACCACCCCCTGGATCAGGGTCAGGGTCACCATGTCGCCGTTGGCCACGTGGGCCATCTCGTGGGCCAGTACCGCCTCCACCTCTTCCCGGGTCATGGACTGAAGCAGGCCGGTGGATACGGCCACCAGGGAGTTGTTGCGCGACGGGCCGGTGGCGAAGGCATTGGGATCCCCTTCGTAGATCGCCACTTCCGGCATGGGCAGGCCTGCCTGACGCGCCAGGCGGCCGACGGTGTCCACCAGCCAGGCTTCGGTAGGGTTGGCGGGGCGCTCGATGACCTGGGCGCCGGTACTCCACTTGGCCATGGGCTTGGACAGCCACAGGGAAATGAAGGAACCGCCAAAGCCCATCACCGCGGCGAAGCCGAGCAGGGTGGTGAGGTTCAGCCCGTTGGCCGTGAGGAAGCGGTTGAGGCCCAGCAGGTTCACCACCAGCCCCAGCACCACCATGATGGCCAGGTTGGTGGCAAGGAAGATCAGAACGCGTTTCATGGCAGTTCTCCGGAATTAGGCAATCAAAAAATTAGACAACACCCGGCGGCAAAGTCACCCGCCGCCGGAGAAGGCCAAGGTTAGGGCCTTTCACGTTCAGAAAAAAGCATAGATAATCGAAATGTAACTTCCGAAAAATCTGAATATGAGCCTTAGCCCACAACTCAACCACCGCCACCTGCACTACTTCTGGGTGGTGGCCAAGGAAGGCAGCATCAGCCGCGCCGCCGAACGCCTGGGTCTGGCCATCCAGACCATCAGCAGCCAGCTCAAGGAACTGGAGCAAAGCCTGGGCACCGCCCTGTTCGCCCCGGAAGGCCGGCGCCTGGCCCTGACCGATGCCGGACGCCTGGCCCTGGGCTACGCCGACCAGATATTCCTCCTCGGCGAACAGCTACAGGAGGCCCTCGCCGCCCGCAGCGCCACCCCGGCCCTGGCGCTGCGGGTCGGCATTTCCGACGCCCTGCCCAAGCTTTTCGCCTACCGCCTGCTGGAACCGGCCATCGGCCTGCCGGTGAAAGTGCGCCTGACCTGCCACGAGGGTGAATTCGACGATCTGCTGGCAGACCTGGCCCGGCACAAGCTGGATGTGGTACTCACTGACCGGCCGGCCGGCTCCCAGCCCAACCTGCGGGTCTTCAGCCACCCCCTGGGGGAATGCCGCATGGCCTTTTTCGCCACGGCGGACCTGGCCCGGCGCATCGCCCCGGACTTTCCCGCCGCCCTCAACGGCGCCCCGCTGCTGCTGCCCACCCGCCACACCGCCCTGCGGGATCGGCTCGACCAATGGCTGGCCGCCCGTAACCTGCAGCCGGATATCGTCGGCGAATTCGAGGACAGCGCCCTGTTGATGACCTTCGGCCGCTCCGGCCTGGGCCTCTTTCCCGCCCCAGCCCTGCTCGCCGACAACCTGGCGGAGCAGTTTCAGGTCCAGCCGGTGGGGGAAATGGCCGACGTGCGGGAGCAGTACTTCGCCATTTCCAACGAGCGCAAGATCAGCCACCCGGCGGTGGATGCGATTCGCCAGGGGGCAGCGGCGCTGAATCTGGGCTAGGCGGGGGATTAAGGGTGCCAGGGCTCGGGCCTGGAGCAGGCGCGTTGGCGGCGCAGCGGGCCGCGGCAGCCCGCATTTTCTGCAGGAAGGCCAGGCTCTCCTCCCGGCTGGTCCGCAGATGGAATTCGTGGCCGCTGCCCAGATTGCCGCCGCCGTAATAGATGCGCAGGCCGTCGGCGCGCAGATCCACGTACTGGACGATGCCCAGGTTGAGCCACACCCGGCGCTCCGGGTCCATGGGGACTTCAAACAGACAGAAGGCGGTGGAGCCGCCGGGGGACACCTCATTGCCCGGCAGGGTGTCCGGCTGGGCCCGCAGCAGCGACGGCAGGCCGGCCAGGGCCAGGAGCAGCAAGGTGTAGCATGGGGCGCGACGGAACATTTCCCCTCCCGCAATCGCGGCCCGGAACAGGGCCGTCTGCTAGCTGTGACCGAAGCAGGGGGCGCGAGTTCGGCGGCGGATCAATGCACCGTGCACACCATGCACGGGTCGAAGGAGCGCACCACGTGCTGCACCGCCACCGGGGCGGTGTCGGCGGCTTCGATGGGGATGCCGGCCAGGGCCTGCTCCAGGGCGCCGGGGGTGCCGGTGGCGTCCCGGGGGGAGAAATTCCAGGTGGTGGGGGCGACGATCTGGTAGCTGGCGATGCGCCCCTCCTTCACCGTCAGCCAGTGGCCCAAGCTGCCCCGGGCCGCTTCAGTGAGGCCGACGCCCTGGACGTTGTCCGGCAGGGTGCCGTGATGGCAGAAGGGCTCGCCGGGCACCAGGTGCTGCACCCAGGATTCCATGGCCGGCACCAGGATGGCGATTTCCATGAGGCGGGCCACCACCCGGGACAGCACGCTGCCGCCCCCCTGGCGCCGGGCCAGGTCCCGCAGCAGGGGATGGCCGGCCACCAGTTGTCGCGCCAGGGCACCCACCTCGGCCACCTGGCCGCCATAGCGCGGCGCCTTGCACCAGGTGTAGGCCCCTTCCTTGTCGGGCAGGGGCTGGGTCGTCCCCTGGGCCGGCGCCACCGGAGCATCGCCGGCCAGCCAGGCATGGCTATGGTCCTCGGTCACCCGGGCAAGGTCCAGTTCGCCCTTGAGGCCGGTGCCCTGGTCCCAGGTGCCGGCGGGGAAGAAGTTGCCCAGCTGCCCCTCGGCCCCGGGATAGACGCCGACGGAAAGAAACAGACTGCCGCCCCGGCCCAGCTGCTCCAGCCCAAGGTCCCGGGCCAGGGCCAGGAAGCGGGGAAAGTCGGCCGACCGGCCCTCGCTCCAGGCGTGCAGGGCTTCGGCCCCATTCAGGGCGGCCACCGCCTCCAGGGAGTCGCCAAACAGGGTCTGCTCAAGGAAGGCACGGAATTCCCGCAGCACCGCATAGAGGCGGATTTTCTCCGCTGCCAGCACCGCCCGGGTGGTGCCCCCTGGCTGGATGGCCAGGGTATGGGGCCACTTGCCCGCCAGGTAGCCGAGCACCCGCAGGAAATCGCCCCGGGCCGGCAACACCTCCGCCGTAGCCCGGCCCACGGTGGCCTTGAAGCGGGCTTCCGTGGCGCCGAACCAGGGCCGGCCGGCGTAGGCCGGGCGGGCGAAGTCGGGCATGAAGAAGAGGTAGAAATGGGTCAGGTGGTCGGCCACGTTCTCGCAGGCCTGGATCAGGTTGCGCGCCAGGCGGCCATTGGCCGGCATGGTGAGGCCCATGGCCGCGGCCAGGGCCGAGGCGGCGGCGGCGGACTGGGAGACGGAGCAGATGCCACAGATGCGCGGCACGATCACCAGGGCATCGGCCGGGGCCTTGCCCTGCAGGATGTGCTCGAAGCCCCGGTACAGGGGGGCATTGACCCACGCCGCGGCCACCTTGCCCTCGGCCACATCCAGGGAGACTTCCAGGTCGCCTTCCACCCGGTTGAAGGGGCCCATCACCAGTCGGCTCATTTCAACCCCGTCTTGCGGATGGCCGGCATCACCAGCGGATGGTCGGCGGTGGCGTTCTCCCGCACCCGCTTCGGCGTCGCCGACTTGGATAAAGCGGCCAGGGCGACGAACCAGGCCTTGGGCATGTCCGAGGGCAGGCCGATGGGGATGCCCGCCACCTTGGGCGTCTCCATGAAGGCATGGCCCGGCTCCTCGAAGCCCGGTTCGGTGCAGGAGATGCAGGGGTAGCCGCCGCGCACGCAGGAGCCGACACCGTGCCAGGGCCGGGTGTTGCAGTCGGCATGGGCCTGGGTGCCCTTGCAGCCCAGGTTTTCCATCAGGCAGCCCAGTTCCGAGGGCTGGTGGGCGCTGGCCTTGAATTCATAGAACTCGTTGCGCGGGCAGCCGTGGTGCACCAGCTGGTCCGAGTAGAAGCGGGGACGCTGCAGGGCATCCAGGTCCCCAGCCTGCAACTGGCCCAGGGCCAGGGCCATCAGGCTGTCCAGGACCCAGCCCGGGTGGGTCGGGCAACCGGCCACGTTCACCACCGGCAGGCCGGCGGCGCTCCGCCAGTCGGCCCCGAGGATGCCGCCCTTCTCCTGGCCCTCGAACTGCAGGCCGCAGGCATCGGTGGCGTTGTCACCGGCTGCCGGCACGCCGCCGAAGGCGGTGCAGCTGCCGATGGCGAAGACGTGGCGCGCCCGCTCCGCCAGGCGCCGCACCCAGTCGAGCATGGGCTGGCCGGTACCGGCCAGGACGTGGAAGCGGCCGCTGCCGTTGGGGCCCCGTAGCACGGCGCCCTCGATGCAGAGGATGTCCACCGGCAGACGGCCATCGGCGGCGGCATGGAGGATTTCCAGGGCTTCCGGCCCCGAGGCCTCGGACAGGGCCGGGTGGAAGACCACGTTGATGCCCACATCCTGGAGCTGGGCGAACAGGTCCCGGGCGTCGGCACCGAGCAGGGACAGGGTGCAGCCGCCGCAGCCGCCGGCCTGGAGCCAGAGCAGGTTGAGCATGGGCCGGGCCACCGTCAGCCCTGCTCCAGGCCGTAGCGCAGCAGCTTGTTGCGCAGGCCGACCCGGGACAGGCCCAGGTCGGCGGCGGCCTTGGACTTGTTCCAGCGGTGGCGGATCAGGGCCTCCTTCACCACCTTGGCTTCCAGCTGCTCCATGCGCTCCTTGAGACCGCCGGAGAGGTCGGCGAGGAAGGACAGCTCCGCTGCCTGGGCATCCCCCACCGGCGCCCGCAGCACCCGGGAGGAAAGCAGCTCGGCGCCGAGCCGGGACCCCTCGCACAGGGCCAGCATGCGCAGGATTTCATTCTGCAGTTCGCGTACGTTGCCCGGCCAGCGGTGGGCGGCGATGCAGCCCAGGGTTTCGCTGGTGAAGCCATCCACCTGCTTGCCCAGGGCCTGCTGGCTCGCTTCCAGCAGCCGCTCGGCGAGCAGGGGAATGTCCATGGGCCGCTCGCGTAGGGGCGGCACGTGCAGGGTGACGGTGGCCAGGCGGTAATAGAGGTCCTCGCGGAAGCGCCCTTCCCGCACCTCGGCCTCCAGGTCCCGGTTGGTGGCGGCGATCACCCGCACATCCACGCTCACCGGCCGGGCGCCCCCCAGGGGACGGAATTCGCCCTCCTGCAGCACCCGCAGCAGCTTCACCTGGAAGGCCGGGGAGGTCTCGCCGATTTCGTCGAGAAAGAGGGTGCCGCCGTGGGCCTGCTGGAAGAGGCCGATGCGGTCCTCGTAGGCGCCGGTGAAGGCGCCGCGCTTGTAGCCGAACAGTTCGGCCTCCAGAAGTTCGTCGGGCAGGGCGCCGCAGTTTTCCACGACGAAGGCCTGGCGCGAACGCCGGCTCTGGTAGTGGATGGCCCGGGCGAGCATTTCCTTGCCCGTGCCCGATTCGCCCATGAGCAGCACCGACAGGTCGTAGGGGGCGATCTTGGCCACCATGTCGCACACCGGATGCATGGGGCTTCCCGGGGCCCGGGTCAGGCCGTCCAGGCCCAGCTCCCTTTTGACCCGCTCGTACTTCATCTCCACCTTGCGCGCCAGCACCGGCTCGGCGGCTCGCAGCTCCAGGGACAGGCGCTGGTTTTCCTGCTGCAGGCGCCAGACGTTGGCGGCGCTCTTTAAGGTCAGCAGCAGCTGTTCCGGCTGCCAGGGCTTGAGGAGGTACTGGTAGATGCCGGCCTCGTTGATGCCGGTGATGATGTCCTCCGCCTCGGAATAGCCGGAGAGGACGATGCGCACCGCGTCAGGCCAGCGCAGGCGCACTTCCTTGAGGAAGTCGACGCCGGAGGTGCCGGGCATACGCTGGTCGCAGAGGATGATGTGGATGCCAGCCCCCTCCCGTTCCATGACGGCCAGGGCGGCGCCGGCATCGGAGGCAGTGAAGACGTTGAAATCCTCTTCCAGAGTACGGCGCAGGGCTTCCTGGGAGCGCACCTCGTCATCGACGACGAGGACTGCGGGCAGGGCGGGCGGAGTAGCGACAGGCTTCATGGGGCGTCAGGCATCCGCAGGATCGGGGACTTGCCAGCCCAGATCCCGGTGCTTGGCCAGGTGGCGCGGCGTCCAGGACTGGGGCGACTTGTGCACGAAGTGGTAGCGGGCCACGTGGTAGCTCGGATCGAAGCCGTAGAAATTGCGCTGCATGTGGGCCAGCTCCTCGGCCCGGTAGGCGGCCAGGGGCTTCTCGGCTTCGTCGGCAGCCCGCTTGGCAGATTTGGCCGCGAGCCGCTGGGGCAAATCCGGCGCCCCGGCCAGTTCCGCCGCCCGCCGCGCCACATCCACGCGGAAAGCCACCGGATCGCCGGCCAGGCAGGCATCGAGGAAGCCCAGGGCGACGCCCTCGGCGGCGGTCATGGGCAGGCGGTGCTGCATCAGGGCTCGGGCCCCGTCCTCGCCCACCCGGGGCGGCAGCAGGTAGGTCCAGTATTCGGAGCCGAACAAGTTGCCCATGTTCTTGTAGTGGGGGTTGAGGATCACCCCGTCCCGGGCCCAGACGAAATCGGCGGCCCGGGCCAGGAAGCAACCGCCGGCGCCGACGTTGCTCTGGAGGGCGGCGACGGTGAGCTTGCCGCTGGCGGTGATGAGGCTCTCGGCCAGGTCGTCGATGGCGTTGATGTTGCGCCAGGACTCGTCGGCGGGCGAGGCTGCGGCCTCGATCAGGTTGAGGTGGATGCCGTTGGACCAGAAGTCGCTGCCGCCCATGAGCACCAGCACCCGGGTCGGCCGTGCCAGGGCGAAGGCCAGGGCCTGCTGCAGGCGCTGACAATGGGGACTGCCCATGGCGCCGTTGTAGAAATCGAAATGAAGGAGGCCGACACCGCCCTCTTCCTCGTAGCGGATGTCCTGCCAGGTGGCGTGGTCCGCCGCCCACCAGCCATCCAAGGGCGCCTCGGGCACTCCTGCCAATTGCTCGGCAAAAGCGAGGGTCGCCGGCAGCTTGAAATGGTGAACAAATTGACCGCCCCGCTTCACATGGCCGATCCACACCGCGCCATCCACGGTGGCGCGGCACAGGGCGGTTTCCCGGCGGGCGATGACTGCCCCGGCTTCGCCCTTGAGCCTGGCTTCCGGCCAGGCGTCGAAGAGGTGGCAGGGTTCGCCGAACAGTTCGTCGAGCACCCCGGGGAAACCGTCGGCGGCATTGAGCTTGGCCAGCACCGTGGCGCTGTCGTCCCGCTGCCAGTCGATACGGCGCTCCGCCTGGCGCATCAGGGGCCGCTCCCGGCCGCGCACCGCCGGATCGTCGGCCGCCGGGCGCACCGGGACGAAACCGCCGGCCAGCACTTTATCCACCGCTGCCAGCACCGCCCGGCAGGCGGCCTCGGTCACTTCCTGGCGGTAGATGCTGGCCTTCTTCGCCCGACGCAGGGGAAATTCGGCGTGGGCCCAGACCGGGCCGGCATCCATCTCGGCTTCGGCCTGGAGGACGGTGACACCCCAGGTTTGCTCACCCTCCTGGATCGCCCAGTCCAGGGCCGAGGGCCCCCGGTCGCCGACGATGCCCGGATGGACGATCAGGCACAGGTGCTTGGACCAGATGCTTTCGGGGATGGCCCGCTTGAGGAAGGGGGCCAGGATGAAGTCCGGACGGAACAGGGCCACGGCCTCCTCGGCCACGGAATCGGCGATGTCGAATTCCACCGATACCAGGTGCCCGGCCGCCGTCAGGGCGGCCTGGAGACGCTGGGTCAGGCTGTTGAAGCTGTGGGTGAGAAAGAGGATGCGCATGGGGCTGGGATTTTAGCCGGCCCGGCGCCTGCTGCAATTGATGTATCGCAAGCTCTCCCGGTCGCCCCTGCCGCGGCCCTGCTCCCAGGGCTGCAGTCCCCCTTGTTCCCCCGGCAAAGCGGGCCAGGCCATGTTGGCCGGGTATTTTGCGGTCTGGCGACAAAACCTATTCCCTGATTTCACCAGGGTTTTACCGGCGAACCTAAGCCAGCGGCATTGACCTATCACCTTTGTCAGATTTTTCAACGCCTTAGCATTCGCTAGGATGGCTCAAGATTCCCGCCAGCGTGGTCGGGAACACCGCGGCTCCAACCCAAATCTACAAAGCCGCACTGAGGGAGGTTCATCCGAATGCAACGCCAGCAACGTACCGATACGCCCACCGCCGCTGTCAGCAAACGCCCGCGCCGCCGCCGTAGCGAATACCGCGCCGCCGTCCGCTTCCTGGACGGCAGCCGCAACATCTATGAAATTTCCAACGCCCGGGACACCGACGACGCCCGCCGCATGATCCTGGAAGAACTGAGCGACGTGGCCGCCGCCGTCATCATCGCCCACGGCTGAAGCCGCCCGGCACCCTCCGCAGCGCCCCGCTGCAGCCCCTCCGATCCGCCTAGCAGATACGGGGCAATTGTTCCCCGGTGAGCCAGTCCACAATGCGCTTGCCGCCGAAGCCGGTGGTCATCTGCACGAAGTGGTGCGGGTCTTCATGCACCGAACCGACGATGGCCGCACCCGCCCCCAGGGAGTGGGCCTGCAGGGCGGCCAGGGCCCGCTCCTGGTCCTCGCCGGCGACGATGGCGATGAGCCGTCCCTCGCAGGCACAGTAGAGGGGGTCCAGCCCCAGGAATTCACAGGCCGCCGCCACCGCCGGCTGAACCGGAATCGCCGCTTCCCGCAGCATCATGCCGACGCCGGACTGGCGGGCGATTTCATTGAGGGTCGTGCCCAGGCCGCCCCGGGTCGGGTCCCGCAACACCTTCACCGCCACGCCGCTTTCCAGCAAGGCTGCCACCAGCCCATGCAGGGCGGCGGTGTCGGAGACGATGGGCGATTCGAAGGCCAGGCTCTCGCGCTGGCTCATGATGGCCATGCCGTGGTCGCCGATGGGGCCGGAGACCAGGATGGCGTCCCCCGCCGCCGCCCGGTTACCCGACAATTCCACCCCCGCCGGCAGCCAGCCCACGCCGGTGGTGCTGATGAACACCCCATCCCCCTTGCCCTGCTCCACCACCTTGGTATCGCCGGTGACCACTGGCACGCCGGCTTCCTTCGCCGCCGCCGCCATGGACTCGACGATGCGCTTCAAGTCCGCCAGGGGAAAGCCTTCCTCCAGGATGAAGCTGGCCGAGAGGTAGAGGGGGCGGGCACCCATCACCGCCACGTCGTTGATGGTGCCGTGCACCGAGAGGCAGCCGATGTCGCCGCCGGGGAAGAACAGGGGCGAGACCACATGGGCGTCGGTGGCCATCACCAACCGGCCCGGGGTGTCCGGCAGGGGCATCACCGAGCCGTCATTGCCCTGGGCCAGGTAGGCATTACCGAGGCGGGGCGCGAACAGCTCGTCGATCAACTGGGCCATGGCCCTGCCGCCACTGCCGTGGCTCATGTCCACCCGGCCGTGCTTCAGGTCCAGGGGGCGGATGTAGTTCTGTTTCATTTCAGTTTTTCTCGACGGCGAAGGGCAGAAAGGCAGGCGGAAACGGCGGCGCCAGGGTGGAGTCAGGGCTTGAAGTCGAACAGCTCGGGCTGGTTGCGGCGATAGACCCGCAGCCAGAGCAGGGTGGCCGGCACCAGGGTGCGAATGCCGAACCACAGGGCGCCCTGGTCGGCCTTGCGCTGGCCCCGCAATTCGCGCCCCAGGACGAACCAGCCGTCCCAGTCGATCTCCGGCATGGCGGCGCGCACCTCCTGGGGTATCTCCAGGGCCGTATCCGCCAGGGTCAGCAGCTGGCGCAGCACCTCGTCCCGGGTCAGCTGGGTGGCAAAGAATTCCTCCTGGCCCAGGCCTTCGGCCAGGGTCAGGATGGCGGTGGCCGAATCTTCCAGGATGCCCAGCAGGGCTCCGGTCATGAAGCTCATACCCCCTCCAGATCGCGGTAACGGCCATAGGTGTAGTGGGCCGCACAGGCCCCTTCGGAACTGACCATGCAGGAGCCCACCGGGTTCTCCGGGGTGCATACGGTGCCGAACAGCTTGCAGTCCTGAGGGCGCTTGACGCCGCGCAGGATGGCGCCGCATTCGCAGGCCTTGTGGTCGGGGACGCTGACGTAGTCCTCGCCGAAGCGCTGTTCCGCATCGAACTCGGCAAAGCCGCCGCGGATGCGCAGGGCCGAATAGGGCACGGTGTGCAGGCCGCGCCACTCGAAGGCGCGGCGCAACTCGAAGACCTCGGCCACCAGATTCTGGGCCTTGAGGTTGCCCTCCCGGCTGACGGCCCGGGAAAACTCGTTTTCCACCTCGGCCCGGCCTTCATTGACCTGGCGCACCAGCATGCGGATGGCCTGCATCACGTCCAGGGGCTCGAAGCCGGCGATGACCACGGGCTTGCGGTATTCCTCGGCGAAGAACTCGTAGGGCCGGCTGCCGATGATGGTGGAGACGTGGGCCGGGCCGATGAAGCCGTCCAGGGGCACGGTGCCCAGCTTCCTCACCTCCGGCGATTCCAGAATGTTGCTGATGGCCGAAGGGGTCAGCACGTGGCAGCACAGCACGGAGAAATTCTTCAGGCCCATCGCCTTGGCCTGCTTGATGGCCACGGCGGTGGGCGGGGTGGTGGTCTCGAAGCCGATGGCGAAGAACACCACCTGCTGCTCGGGGTTCTCCTGGGCCAGCTTGAGGGCGTCGGCGCTGGAATAGACCATGCGGATGTCCGCCCCCCGGGCCTTGGCCTTGAGCAGGGAAAGACCGTCGGAAGCCGGCACCCGCAGGCAGTCGCCGTAGGTGCACAGGATCACGTTGTGCTTGAGAGCCAGGCGGATGGCCTGGTCCACCCGGCCGATGGGCAACACGCAGACCGGGCAGCCGGGGCCGTGGATCATGCGCACATTGGCCGGCAGCAGGTCGGTGACGCCGTAGCGGGAAATGGCGTGGGTGTGGCCACCGCAGAATTCCATGAAGTGGTAGCGGCGCTCTGGCCGGGCCTCCTTGGCGATGGCGGCGGCCAGGCCTTGGGCCAGTTCGCCGTCCCGGTATTCGTCCACGTATTTCATGCCTGATCCACCGCCGCGACTGCTGCCGCACGGGATTCCTCATCCAGCTCGGCGAAGAGAGCCAGAGTCTTGGCCGCCTCCTCCGGGTCCAGCTTGGTCAGGGCGTAGCCCACGTGGATGATGACGTAGTCGCCCACGGCCACGTCTTCCACCAGGGCCAGGGAGACTTCCTTGCGCACGCCCCCCAGGTCGATGCGGGCCTGGTCGTCGGGCAGGAGTTCAACGATTTTCGCGGGGATGGCGAGACACATGGTCAGCGCTCCTTCAAGGGCAGATTCAGGGGGGCGGGAGGCAGGGCGGTGGCATCGGGAAGGTTGTCCATGGCTTCCTGGACGCTGGCGCAGCGTTGCAGCAGGTCCTGGATGGCCGCCACCGGCTCCGGGTAGAGGCCGGGGAAATCTAGTTCGCCCGGGTAGTCCAGGGCGAAGGCCAATTGCTCGTTGGGCGGGATGAAGCGGGCCTCCACGCCGGGCTTGTTGCCCCGGGGGTCGAGGCGGTACCAGCCGTGCCCGGGCAGGTACACGGCGTTGAGGCCGTGCAGGCAGTAACGTGCGCCGCCGGGTTCCAGAGTCAGGCGCTGGTAGCAGAGGGCGGCGGGAATGCCGTTGGCCCGCAGCAGGGCCGCCAGCAGGTGACTCTTGGCGTAGCAATAGCCGGTGCCCTCGGCCAGCACCTGGGGCGCGGCACAGGTGAGGGGATTGTGGGCGTCGGCCCGGTAGTCCCAGCTGTGGCGGATCTGGTCCCGCACGTACTCGAAGCAGCGGCGGGCGGTATCGGTGGGGCTGCCATCACCGGCGGCCTGCAGTTCGGCGGCCAGGCGGCGAATCTCAGGATGGTCGGCAGCGACGATGGGGCTGGCGGCCAGGTAGGGGGCGAACTCGGGCGGATAGGTCGTCACGTCGCGCTCCTAGCGGCCCAGGGACTGCCGGGCCACCCAGGCCTGGCCCAGGGCGATGCCGCCGTCGTTGGGCGGGGCCTGGCGGGCTTCCAGCACGGCCAGCCCTCTGGCCTGCAAGCCGTTGCGTAGGTCCCGGGAAAGCAGGTGGTTGAGCAGGCAGCCGCCGCCCAGGGTGACGGTGGACAGGTTGGCCCGTTCGGCCGCCTCGGCCGCCCAATGCACCAGGCCGGCGGCCAGGGTGGCGTGGAAGCGGGCGGCGCCCAGGTCGGCGTCATCGCATTCGCCCAGCCAGGCGAGCAGGGGCAGCAGGTCGAGATGGCCGTCGCTATTGATGTTCCAGCCATCAGCCAGGGGCGCAGCGGGGCCGTAGTGCTCTTCCCAGGCGTGGGCCCGGCCTTCCAGTTCCATGGCGGCCTGGGCCTCGAAGCGCTGGCTGGCGCGTAGGCCCAGGAGGCCGGCGGCGGCATCGAACAGCCGGCCCAGGCTGGAGGTGGGCGGGCAGTTGAGCTGCTTGCGCAACATCTCGGCGATCATTCCAGCACCCTGTTGATCAGGATAACGGCGGGTGATGAAGGCCTCGATGTCTGCGTTGCGGCCCAGGGCGTGGAGGGCGGCGGCGGCCAGGCGCCAGGGTTCCCGGGCCGCCCTGTCGCCGCCGGGCAGTGGCAGGGGTGAAAGGCCGCCGAGGCGCCGGCAGTCGGCCCCGTCCACCCGTAACAGTTCGCCGCCCCACAGGCCGCCGCCGTGTTTGTCATCCTGGCCCAGGCCGACGCCGTCCAGGGCCAGGCCGATGACCGGCTTGGGGTAGCGGGTTTCCGCCAGCACGGCGGCGATGTGGGCATGGTGGTGGGCCACGGCGATGGCCGGAATGCCCTGCTCGGCGGCGAAGGCGGCGGCCAGCCGGGTGGAGGGAAAGTCCGGGTGCAGATCGTGGGCGATGACCTGGGGTTCCACGTCCAGGATGTGCAGCAGGTGGGCCGCCGTCTCTTCCAGGAAATTCACCGTGGGCACGTTGTCCAGGTCGCCGATGTGCTGGGAGAGATAGGCCTCCCGGCCCTTGACCACGCACAGGGTGTTCTTCAGGTAGGGGCCGAAGGCCAGGACGGCCGGGCCCTCGTCCTTGAGCTTGATCGGGCGCGGCGTCTGGCCCCGGCCCCGGCGCAGGAACTGGACGCCGCCCTCGTCGCAACGGATTACCGAATCGTCGCTGCGGATGACGATGTCCCGGTCGTGGCAGAGGAAGGCGTCGGCCATGCCGGCGAGGCGCTCCACCGCCTCGGCGTTGTCGGTGACCAGGGGCTCGCCCCCCGGGTTGGCGCTGGTCATCACCAGTACCAGATCCTGGGCTTGGGCCAGCCAGGCCAGACCCTCTGGCTCGCCGGCGGCGGCATGGAAGAGCAGGTAGTGCAGGGGCGCGTAGGGCAGCATCAGGCCCAGCCATTGCAGGCCGGGGGCGACGCCGGGCAATTGGGTGTCGGTGTTGTCCTGCTTGCGCAGCAGGACGATGCTGCGCTCGGGCAGTTCCAGCAGGCCCGCCTCGTCGCCGCCCAGGGCGCAGAGGGCATTGGCCGAGGCCACGTTGGCGGCCATCACGGCGAAGGGCTTTTCCTCCCGGTGCTTGCGCTTTCTCAGTTCGGCCACCGCGGCCCCATTGCGAGCGTCGCAGGCCAGGTGGAAGCCCCCGTAGCCCTTGAGGGCGACGATCTTGCCAGCCTGCAACAGGCCCACGGCTTCGTGCACCGGGTCACCGGCAATGGGTTGGCCCGCGGCGTCGAGCAGGCGCAATTGGGGCCCGCAGTCCGGGCAGCAGTTGGCCTCGGCGTGGAAGCGCCGGTTGTGGGGATCGGCGTATTCCGCGGTGCAGGCCGGGCACTGGGGAAAGGGGGCCAGGCTGGTGCGGGCCCGGTCGTAGGGCAGTTCCCGGGTGATGGAGTAGCGGGGGCCGCAGTGGGTGCAGTGGGTGAAGGCGTAGCGGTGGCGCCGGTCCTGGGGTGCGAACAGTTCTTCCAGGCAGTCGTGGCAGAGGGCGCTGTCGGGGCCGATGGCGGTGCTGGCGTGGCCGCCCCGGCTCTCGACGATGAGAAAGCCGGGCAGGCTGCGCTCGGGCTCGGCCTCCCGCACTTCCACAGCCTCCACCCGGGCCAGTTCCGGCGCTTCGGCCCGCAGCCGGGCGATGAAGCGCTCCACCAGCGGCGCTGGGCCCCGGGCCTCGATATCCACCCCTTCGGCGTCGTTGCGCACCCAGCCGCCAAGGCCCAGCTCGAAGGCCAGGCGATAGACGAAGGGACGATAGCCGACGCCCTGCACCAGGCCGCGGACACGGATACGGCGGCAGAGTTGGGGGAGGGTGAGGTCGTTCATGGGGCGTGCAACGGCTTGGCTAGGAGCGGAAAGAGAGGCGCCGGACCCACGAAGAGGGCCGGCAAATGGATCAGCGGCGGGCCAGCAGGCCTTCCAGTTCGGCGATGCGGGCTTTCAGGGCGGCGACGTTTTCCAGGCGGGCGGACTTGGCGGCAGCCAGGCCCTTTTCCACCCAGGCCAGCCATTCGGCAAAACCTTCGCCGCTGGTGGTGGAGACGCGGATCACTTCCAGGGCCGGATTGACCCGGCGGGCGTATTCCACCGCCTTGTCGGCATCGAAAGTCAGGTGGGGCAGCAGGTCGGTCTTGGAGAGCAGCATCAGGCGGGCAGCGCGGAACATGTCCGGGTACTTGAGGGGCTTGTCCTCGCCTTCGGTGACGGAAAGGATCACCACCTTGCCGGCCTCACCTAGGTCGAAGGCGGCGGGGCACACCAGGTTGCCAACGTTTTCGATCAGCAGGAGGGAATCGTCCTGCACCTCCAGCTTCTCCAGGGCGTGGCCCACCATGTGGGCGTCCAGGTGGCAGCCCTTGCCGGTGTTGATCTGCAGGGCCGGGGCGCCGGTGGCGCGGATGCGCTCGGCGTCGAAGCTGGTCTGCTGGTCGCCCTCGATGACGGCCACCGGGTATTTGGCCTTCAGCTCCTCGATACTGCGGCAGAGCAGGGTGGTCTTGCCGGAGCCGGGGCTGGAGACCAGGTTGAGGGCGAACACGCCCTTCTCGGCCAGGGCCTGGCGGTTCCTGGCGGCGTAGGCGTCGTTCTTGGAGAGGATGTCCCGCTCGATCTGCACCATGCGCCCCTGGCTCATGCCCGGGGCGTGGGCGCCGGCGGGGCCGCTGCCGTAGTCGATGCTGCCGGCCGCCTCGCCATGGCTATGGGCGTGATCATGGTCATGCCCATGGCTGTCCTGGTGCTCGCCGCCGTGCCCGTGGGCGTGGCTGTGCACGGTACCGTCGTCATGGGGGTAGGCATGGGCATGTTCCTGGGCCTGCTGGCTCGGGGCATGGCTATGGGAGGTGCCGTCGGCATGGGTGTGCCAGTGGGGATCGGCGCCATGATCGTGGGAATGCAGGGCATCGCCCTCGATACGGGTTTCGCCGGCGCCGCAGCCGCAGGTCGTGCACATGAAGTCTTCTCCGGGGAAGCTGGTTTGAAGGGGTTGGGTGACGGAGTGCGTTGATTCTATCGGTTAATCGACTTCGAGTTCGCGCACCCGCATTTCGGTGCCCGCCGTGGGCTGCACCGGATAGCCGCCGCATTCGGGACAGGGGTCGTACACCTCGGCCAGGGGCACCGTCTTGTGGCAGGACAGGCACAGGCCCTGGCCAGGGGTGGCGACGATCTCCAGCTGGGCGCCCTCAGCCAGGGAGCCCCGGGTCACGGCGTCGAAACAGAAGCGCATGGCCTCCGGCTCCACCGAGGACAGCTGGCCGATCTCCAGCACCACGGTCTTCACCCTGGCAAAGCCCTGGGGCGCCCGGGCGGCATCCTCGATGATCTGCAGCACCCCTTCAGCGAGGGACATTTCATGCATGGCGACGAATCTCTTTCACGACATTCCGGTTGGTACGGCGGGCCTGCTTGCGGCCGGCAAAATTCAGGAAAATTCCAGGGTGACGCAGGGGTCCAGGGACAGGGCCACCTCCCGGGCCAGGCGCTCCGCCTCCCCCCTGCTGCCAGCCGCCAGGCCAGTCAGGTCACGCACGCAGGGCCCGGCCGGATGGAAATTCCACTCGGTGGGGGCGACCATAACATAGTGGGCGATACGCCCTTCCCTCACCTGGACCAGGTGCAGCAAGGTTCCCCGAGCCGTTTCCACCCGGGCCAGGCCAATGTCCGGCCCCAGGGGCACGGCGTCGATCCACGCCGCCGGACAAGCGTCGTCCTCCAGGCTGGGGGCCAGGGCGGCCAGATCCAGGCAGCGGGCGGCCAGGCGGGCGGCGGGACGGCGCCCCTCGGCCCACAGGCCGGCCACCAGGGGATCGGCCTGCCAGCGCGCCACGACGCCGGTTTCCCGGGGCCCATCGGCCAGGGCCGGGGCGGCGGCGAAGCGGGCCAGGGCCTCCCAGGTCGCCCCGCTCCAGCCTGGCGCCACTGCCACCACTTCCGGGCAGGCCTGGGCCAGGGCCTCGGCCCAGGCAGCGGCAGCCATGGGCGACAGCAACGGCAGGGGCGGCGCCGGGCAGCGTGGCAAGCGCTCTGCGACTGCGGCAAAGTCTTCCCAGGCCGGCAACGCCTCCAGGGGCAGGGCATCCCCGGCCAGCAGGCGGCGGCGCCAGATGGCGAAATCCGTGGTACGCGGCGGCAGGCCAAAGCGGGCTGGCCAGTCCAGGCACAGGCGCCACAGGTGTTCGCCCACCACTTCGCGCAGCAGGGCCTGTCGCTCCCGGGCCAGCGTGGCCGGGTCCGGGGTCTCGCCCCGGGCGGCGGCGACGGCACAGCGGGCGGCGATGCCCTGGGCGCTGCCGCACAAGGCAAAGAGCCGGGGCGCCAGGGCCAGGGCCTCCCCTAGCGGCCGGCCCACCAGCAGGCAGGCGGCCAGGGTGCGGGGAGCGGCGATTCGGGCGCCGGCCAGGTGCCCCGCGGTCCAATCGAGGGCCAGGCGCAGGCGCGTTGCCCCGCTGTCCGCTGCCCCTGTCACACCCTCCTGCACTGTCATGCCCTGCCTCCCCGCGGTGCCGAGCCGCCACCATACGGGAAAGGGTTTGATTTGATTTTGATTCCCGTCAATCCACGACTAGAATTCGCGCTGCACAATACGTCCCGACTAAGGTTTTGCGCGTTTTTTGCGGTTTTGCGCCATGGTTGCGTCACCAGGCGCCACCTGGCACCAAGCAGCACCCCGGTCCTTTTTTCCAACCCGGTTTTCCCGAACCCTATTTCCCGAAGCGTCCCCCGAATGCTGGAAGCCTCCCAACTGGAATGCGTACGCGGCGACCGCCGCCTGTTCGCCGGCGTCAGCTTTCGCCTGGAGGATGGGGAACTGCTCAACCTCCAGGGCAAGAACGGCGCCGGCAAGACCAGCCTGCTGCGCATGGTGGTGGGCCTGGCCCAGCCGGCGGCCGGGGAAATCACCTGGCGCGGCGAGCCGATCCGCAAGCTGGCCGAGGACTACCGGGCCGAGCTGTGCTACCTGGGCCACCACAACGCCATCAAGGAAGAATTGACGCCCCTGGAGAACCTCCTCGCCTCGGCCCACCTGGTCGGCGAGCCCCTGGACGAGGATCATGCCCTGGACGCCCTGGGCCGGGTCGGCCTGGCCGGGCGGGAAGACCTGCAGGCCAAGTACCTCTCCCAGGGCCAGAAGCGCCGCGTCGCCCTGGCCCGGCTGATCCACGAAAAGCGCGCTCTGTGGGTGCTGGATGAACCCTTCGTCGCCCTGGATGTGGCGGCGGTGGACCTGGTGGCCGGCCTCATCGGCGCCCACCTGCAACGGGGCGGCATGGCCATGATGACCACGCACCAGGCGGTGGACATCCCCGCCGGCAAGCTCCGCGAATACCGGTTGGGGGCCTGATGCTGGCCTTGCTCCGCACCATCGTCGGCCGCGACCTGAAGCTCGCCCTGCGCCGCCAGGCCGACCTCATTTCCGCCCTGTTCTTCTTCATCATCGTCGTCAGCCTCTTTCCCCTGGGCGTCGGCCCGGAAATGGACATGCTGCGCAAGATGGCTCCCGGGGTGCTGTGGGTGGCGGCCCTGCTGGCCACCATGCTCACCCTGCCACGCCTGTTCGGCGACGATTACCGGGACGGCTCCCTGGAGCAGCTGGTGCTGGCGCCCCAGCCCTTGCCGGTGACGGTGCTCGGCAAGATGGCCGCCCACTGGCTCACTTCCGGCCTGCCCCTGACCCTGCTGGCGCCGATTCTCGGCCTGCAGTTCGACCTGCCCGCCGACGGCCTGTGGGTGCTGACCCTGGCCCTATTGCTGGGCACGCCCTCCCTCTCGGCCATCGGCGCCATCGGTGCCGCACTGACCCTGGGCCTGCGCGGCGGCGGCGTACTGGTTTCCCTGCTGGTCCTGCCCCTGTATATTCCCGTGCTGATTTTCGGTGCCGGCGCCGTCGATGCGGCCATGTCCGGCCTGGGCTGCGAAGCCCACCTGTCCCTGCTCGGCGCCTTCCTGGCCGGCAGCCTGATTTTCGCGCCGTGGGCAACCGCGGCCGCCTTGAAGATTTCTCTGGAATGAACAACCGACTGATCAACTGGTTCAAGTTCGCCTCCCCGGCGACCTTCTATCCCCTGGCGGGCAAGCTGATTCCCTGGTTTGTCGCCCTGGCCGTGCTGTTCGGCGCCGCCGGCCTGTGGCTGGGCCTGTTCGTGGCGCCTACGGACTTCCAGCAGGGTGAGGGCTACCGCATCATCTTCGTGCATGTACCGGCCTCCTGGATGAGCATGTTCATCTACTGCGTCATGGCCTTCTGGGCCGCCCTGGGCCTGGCCTTCAACACTCGCCTGTCGGGCATGATGGCCACCGCCCTGGCCCCCACCGGCGCCCTGTTCGCCTTTCTCTCCCTGTGGACCGGCGCCCTTTGGGGCAAGCCCATGTGGGGCACCTGGTGGGTGTGGGACGCCCGCCTCACCTCGGAACTGATCCTGCTCTTCCTCTACATCGGCTTCATCGCCCTGCAGTCGGCCATCGACGATCCGCGCCGGGCCGACAAGGCCGGCGCCGTGCTGGCCCTGGTGGGAGTGGTGAATGTGCCGATCATCTATTTCTCGGTGAAGTGGTGGAGCACCCTGCACCAGGGCGCCTCCGTCTCCCTCACCAAGTCGCCGTCCATGGCCGCCACCATGCTCTGGGCCATGCTGCTCCTGGCCCTGTGCTTCTGGATGTACACCATCGCCGTGGTCCTGGCCCGGGTGCGCAACATCATGCTGGAGCGGGAGCGCCACACCGAATGGGTGCGCCAGCTGCTGGCGCGGAAGGAGGCCTGAGATGCACTGGAACAGCGCGTCCGATTTTTTTGCCATGGGCGGTTACGCCTTTTACGTCTGGGGCTCCTTCGGCCTGGTCGCATTGATCATGGCAGGGGAACCGATCATGGTTGCCCGGCGTCGTAAGCATCTGTTGTCCCGCCTGAAGCGGCAGGTCGCTGCCGAGAACCAGGCGCAAAGGAGTGAGGAATCTTGAAAGCCCGTCACAAGCGCATCGCGCTCATCGTCGCCGCCCTGGCAATCCTGGGCATCGGCACCGCCCTGGTGCTCAATGCCTTCAACAGCAATCTGGTGTTCTTCTACTCCCCGACCCAGGTCCTGGCCGGCGAGGCGCCCAAGGGCAAGACCTTCCGCATCGGCGGCCTGGTTCAGGAAGGCTCCCTGCAGCGGGATGCAGACGGCGTCACCGTACGTTTCCTCGTCACCGACACCGACAAGTCCCTGCCCGTAGCCTACAAGGGCATCCTTCCCGACCTGTTCAAGGAGGGCAAGGGGGTCGTGGCCCAGGGCAAGGTCGGCGAGGACGGGCTGTTCGTTGCCTCCGAAGTGCTGGCCAAGCACGACGAAAATTACATGCCGCCGGAAGCCCAGAAGGCCGTTTCCGACGCCCATGCCAAGGCTGGCGAGAAGAAGGCGGCCGTCGAGGCCGCCGAAAAAGCCGCCGCCAAATCCCTGAAGTACTGAGGTTAGCCCACCCATGATCCCCGAACTCGGGCACTTCGCCCTCATCCTGGCCCTCTGCGTCTCCCTGGTCCAGGGCATCCTGCCCCTGGTGGGCGCCCACCAGGGCCGCCAGGCCTGGATCCAGCTGGCCCGCCCGGCAGCCCGGGCCCAGGCCCTGCTCATGGTCACCGCCTTCGGCTGCCTGGCCGCCGCCTTCCTGCAGAGCGACTTCTCGGTCGTGTACGTGGCCCAGCATTCCAATACCCTGCTGCCCACCATCTACAAGTTTGCTGCCGTCTGGGGTGGTCACGAGGGTTCCCTGCTGCTGTGGGCCCTCATGCTCTCCCTGTGGACCCTGGCCGTCTCCCTGTTCTCCCGCCAGCTGCCCGAATCCATGGTGGCCCGGGTGATCGGTGTGCTCGGCCTGGTAGCTGCCGGCTTCCTGCTGTTTATCCTGATCACCTCCAACCCCTTCGAGCGCCTGCTGCCGGGCGCCGAGGAAGGCCGGGACCTGAATCCCCTGCTGCAGGACCCGGGCCTGGTGTTCCACCCGCCCATGCTCTACATGGGTTACGTCGGCTTCTCCGTCGCTTACGCCTTCGCCGTTGCTGCCCTGCTCTCCGGCCAGCTGGATGCGGCCTGGGCCCGCTGGTCCCGCCCCTGGACCACCGGCGCCTGGATTTTCCTCACCCTGGGCATCGCCCTGGGCTCGGTCTGGGCCTACTACGAACTGGGCTGGGGCGGCTGGTGGTTCTGGGATCCGGTGGAAAACGCCTCCTTCATGCCCTGGCTGGTGGGCACGGCCCTGATCCACTCCCTGGCAGTGACCGAAAAACGCGGCAGCTTCAAGAACTGGACGGTGATGCTGGCCATCGGTGCCTTCTCCCTGTCCCTGCTCGGCACCTTCCTGGTCCGTTCCGGCGTGCTGACCTCGGTCCATGCCTTCGCCACCGACCCGCGTCGCGGCATTTTCATCCTCGCCTTCCTGGTGGCGGTGATCGGCTCCAGCCTCGCCCTGTTCGCCTGGCGCGCCCCCAAGGTTGGCCTGGGCGGCCGCTTCGGCCTGGTTTCCCGGGAATCCATGCTGCTCACCAATAACGTGTTGCTGGTGGTGGCCTGCGCCACGGTGCTCCTGGGCACCCTCTACCCCCTGGCCATGGACGCCCTCAACGTCGGCAAGATTTCCGTCGGCCCCCCCTACTTCAACACCGTCTTCGCCCCGCTGATGACCCCGGCCCTGTTCCTGATGGGCGTCGGCCCCTTCGCCCGCTGGAAGGAAGCCAGTCTCGGCGAACTCACCCGCACCCTGCGCTGGGCCTTTGCCGCCGCCGTGGTGGTAGGCGTGGCCGTGCCCTTCATCTACGGCAGCTGGTCGGCCCTGGTGGCCCTGGGCATCCTGCTCGCCGCCTGGATCGTCATCACCGCCAAGCTCAACTTCATCCAGCGGGTACTAGCCACCCGCGGCGACCAGTCCTTCCTTGCCGCCGTGTTCAAGCAGCCGCGCCATTTCTGGGGCATGCACCTGGCCCACATCGGCGTCGCCGCCTTCGTCATCGGCGTCACCCTGGTAAAGGGCTACGAGATCGAAAGGGACGTGAAGATGGAGCCGGGCGACTCGGTCCATCTCGCCGGTTATGAATTCCGTTTTGTCGGCGTGACTGAAGTTCAGGGCCCCAACTACGTGGCCCAGCAGGGCTCGGTGGAACTGCTCCAGGACGGCAAGGTGCGCAAGGTGCTGCATCCGGAGAAGCGCAACTACGCCTCCTCCGGCATGCCCATGACCGAAGCCGCCATCGACACTGGCCTGACCCGGGACGTCTATGTCTCCCTCGGCGAAGCCATCGACAAGAGCCGTCCCGACGGTGCCTGGGCCGTGCGCGTCTATTACAAGCCCTTCGTGGACTGGATCTGGGGCGGCTGCCTGCTGATGGCCCTGGGCGGCATCGTCGCCATCGCCGACCGGCGCTACCGGGTCAAGGCGCAAAAGGCCCAGGCCGCTACTGCTCCCCTCCCGACCAACACTGCAAAAGCCGGAAGCCAACACGCATGAACAAGTTTCTCTGGCCCCTGATCGCCTTCATCGTCCTGGTGGTGCTGCTCGCCATCGGCCTCAACCTGGACCCCCGGGAAGTGCCCTCGCCCCTGGTGGGCAAGCCGGCCCCGGCCTTCAACCTGGCCAACCTGCAGGCCAAGGAGAAGAATTTCGCCCCGGCCGACATGCAGGGCAAGGTATGGCTGCTCAACGTCTGGTCCTCCTGGTGCGTCTCCTGCCGCCAGGAGCACCCGATCCTGGTGGATCTGGCCAAGCGCCAGGTGGTGCCGGTGGTCGGCCTCAACTACAAGGAAGTGCGCGGCGACGGCGGCATCGACGTATCCACCATGAAACCCGAGGCGGAACTGGCCCTGGCCCGGCAGCGCGCCGACCAGTGGATGGCCGAGCACGGCAATCCCTACCAGCTGGTGGCCCTGGACGTGGATGGCCGGGTCGGCATCGACTACGGCGTCTATGGCGTGCCGGAAACCTACGTCATCGACAAGGCCGGGGTGATCCGCTACAAGCAGATCGGCCCCATCACCCCCGAGGCCCTGGAAAAGAAAATCCTGCCCCTGGTGGCGGAGCTGAACAAGTGAGCGCCACCATGAAACGCCTGCTCGCCGCTCTGGGGCTGGGACTCGGTCTGGCATTCCTGACCCTCGCCCCAGTGCAGGCCAAGGAAGCAGCCGATCTGGCCGCCGACCCGGTGGCGGAAAAGCGGCTGGTGGATATTTCCGCCGAACTGCGCTGCCTGGTCTGCCAGAACCAGACCATTGCCGATTCCAACGCCGACCTGGCCCAGGATCTGCGCCGGGAAATCCGCGGCATGATCCAGCAGGGCCAGTCGGACAAGCAGATTATCGACTTCATGGTCGCCCGCTACGGCGACTTCGTGCTCTACCGCCCGCCGGTGAAAAGCGCCACCGCCTTCCTCTGGTTCGGCCCGGGCCTGATCCTGGTCCTCGGCCTCTACGCCCTGGTGCGCTACCTGCGCCGTCGCGCCAAGCTCACCGCTGCCGCCGGCGCCCAGGGCCTGTCCGACGCCGAACGGCAGCAGGCCGAAGCCCTGCTCGCCGCGACTGACGCTGCCACCGATGTAGCCACTGGCACCACCCCGAAAGATTCCCGCTGATGCTGACCTTTGCCTTTGTCGCGGCCCTGCTCATCGCCGCCGTTATCGTCCTGCTCCTGCCGCCCCTGCTGCGGGGCCGCGCCAGCAGCGCCGCAGCCGACCAGCGCCAGGCCAACCTGGCCATTTTCCGTGATCAACAGGCGGAACTGGAGCGGGAACGCCAGGACGGCACCCTGGCCGAGGCCGACTACGCCCAGGCCAAGGAAGAACTACAGCGCCGCCTGCTGGAAGAAGTCCAGGCGAGCGGTGAAGCCCAGGCCAGCGGCGCCGCCCCGGCAAAAAAGAGCGCCTTCGCCCTGGCCGTGCTACTGCCCGTCGGCGCCCTGGTCGGCTACACCCTGCTGGGCACCCCCCGGGCCCTGGATCCGGCCCAGACCCAGCCCCAACGCCAGGTGACGCCGGAACAGATCGTTGGCATGGTGGACAAGCTGGCCGCCCGCCTCAAGGACAATCCGGACGACAAGCAGGGCTGGATCATGCTCGGCCGCTCCTACAAGATGATGAGCCGCTTCGCCGAAGCTGCCGATGCCTACGGCAAGGCCGGCGATGCGGTCACCGACAATTCCGCCCTGCTCGCCGACTATGCCGAGACCGTGGCCCTGGCCAACGGCGGCAAGTTCGCCGGCAAGCCGACGGAACTGCTCAACCGGGCCCTCAAGCTCGAACCCAATGAGCCCCAGGCCCTGATCCTGTCCGGCGTCGCCGCCGGCGACCGGGGCGACTTCAAGGCCGCCGTGGCCTACTGGGAGCGCCTGCTGCCCTTGGTGGAACCGGGCTCCGAGGAAGAGCAGTCGATCAAGGCCGGCATCGCCAAGCTGCAGGAAAAAGCCGCCGCCACCCCTGCTGCCCCCCGCGCCAAGTAATCCCCTCCGGGCCCCGCCAGCGCGGGGCCCTTCTCCTTCCAGGGCACTCCTTCTCCCCCGCCCTCTTGCCCCCTGCCTGACTTCCCGCCCCCCGGGACCTTTTTTCGCAAATTAACCTGTATCAAACCGGCCGTCCGGCCGGCTCGGCTAGACTGCCGTTCCATCAGTGACCCCTGTCTGCTACAGGCACCCGCGAACGCGCCATGTCCCAACCTCCCACCGACAGCCTCTGGGCTACCCTGAAGCGTCCCAGCGCCCGCTACTCCATGCTTGCCCTGCTGCTTATCGGCATGGTCCTCGGCGTCGTTTTCTGGGGCGGTTTCAATACCGGCATGGAAGCCACCAACACCCTGGAGTTCTGCATCTCCTGCCACGAGATGAAGGACAACGTCTATCAGGAATACAAGCAGACCATCCATTACAGCAACCGTACCGGGGTGCGCGCCGTCTGTTCTGACTGCCACGTGCCCAAGGACTGGACCCACAAGATGGTGCGCAAGATCCAGGCGAGCCAGGAGGTATGGGGCAAACTGGTCGGCAGCATCGACACCAAGGAGAAATTCGAGGCCAAGCGCCTGGAGCTGGCGCGCCACGAATGGGCCCGCATGAAGGCCGCCGACTCCCGGGAGTGCCGCAACTGCCATAGCTTCTCCAGCATGAACACGGAAAAGCAGAAAACCCGGGCGCAAAAAATGCACGACATCGCCCAGCGCGACAACAAGACCTGTATCGACTGCCACAAGGGCATCGCCCACCACAAGCCCGAGGGCATGACCGACGCCGACGAAGGGGACGACTAGGAGCGTTCGCCGCACTCCTGCCGCCCCGACGCCCCCGAGCCAGCCCTCCGCCCGCCGACCATTTTCCGAGGAAGATCCCCATGTTCAAGCCTACCGCCATCGCCATCGCCACCGCCCTGCTCCTTGCCCTGGGCAGCCAGGCCGCCCTGGCCGCTCCCGACTGGGCCAAGGTGCCGAGCAAGAAAATCACCCTGTTCTACCCCGGCACCGCCGCCTTCGAGTGGGTTTCCAAGGCCGCCGACCACAGCGGCGCCAAGGGCCTGAAAAAGGGCGAAGCCTGTGCCGGCTGCCACGATGAGGAAATCGCCGATATCGGCCAGAAGGTGGTGAGCGGCGAGAAGCTGGAGCCGACTCCGCCCAAGGGTAAGGCCGCCACCATCCCGGTAAGCGTCCAGGCAGCCTACGACAAGGACAACGTCTATCTGCGCTTTACATGGAAACAGCCGGCCAGCGGCGGCCCCCAGCTGGACAAGGAGAACGAGGTCAAGCTGACCGTGCTCTTCCCCGGCGACAAGGTACCCCTGGCTGACCAGGTCGGCTGCTGGCAGACCTGCCACAGCGACGCCCGCACCATGCCCAACGGCGACGAAAAGCGCACCAAGTACGTCAAGGATGCCAACCTGGCCGGCGGCGTTTTCTATGACCTGATCCAGTGGCGTAGCGCCAAGGGCGCCAAGCCGGTGGACGGCTACGTCGCCGAGAAGCGCGTCATGGAAGGGGGCAAGGCCCTGGTGAGCGCGGTGGGCGAGAAGAAGGGCGACACCTGGAGCGTCACCTTCACCCGCAAGCTCTCCGGCGGCGAGGGCGACGTCACCCTGGCCGAGGGCAAGCTGCAGCCCTTCGGCTTCGCCATCCACGACGAACACGCCGGTGGCCGCTTCCACCATGTTTCCTTCGGCTACACCCTGGGCCTCGGCACCAAGGGCGACGTGACTGCCGCCAAACAGTAAGCCGATCATCTCTCGGGCCGCGGAAAGGCAACGTCCGCGTCTCTTTTGGGTGGGACTTCGGTCCCGCCCTTTCTTTTTCTGCGCCAGGGCTGGCACCCCAGCCGATTTTCCCTGTGTGCAATAGGGGGATAAGACCACTGACTTTTTGTGGGATTTGATTTGAGTCACGGACTGCCCCCTGTCCGAATCCTGACAATGCCCATAAATATTGAAAACGAGGTCCCCCGGGCCCGACTGTCATGGATCTGTCACGCCGCCGCCTCTTTCGCGGCACCGTACCTGCCGACGCCGCCTCCCTGCCTCGCCCGCCCTGGGCCCTGGCGGGCGAAGACTTCGCCGCCCGCTGCACGGCTTGCGGCGACTGCGCCCCGGTATGCGATACCGGCATCATCATCGCCCATCCCGGCAGCCTGCCCCACGTGGATTTCAGCCAGGTCGGCTGCACCCTGTGCGGCCACTGCGTCGAGGCCTGCACTCCCGGCGCTCTGAGGCACGAGGTGGAGCGCCCCTGGCCCCACGTGGTGAACTTCGGCGCCGCATGCCTGGCCCGGCAGAACGTGGAATGCCGCATCTGCGGCGAAACCTGCGACGCCGGCGCCATCCGTTTCCGCCCCCGCCTGGGCGGCGTGGCCCTGCCCCAATTGGATGCCGACGCCTGCAGTGGCTGCGGTGCCTGTATCTCCGATTGCCCCACCCACGCCATTGCCCTGGCGCCCCGGGTGGCGGCCTGACCCTTGAAGGAAGCGGCAATGCGACTAGTCAGTCTGGTACTCAAATTCCTGCCCGAACACGGCCCCGCCGTGCGCCAGGGCGTGGAGCAGGTGCCCGGCGCCTCGGTGGAAGCAGACCCGGGCGACGGACGCATGATCGTAGTGGTGGAAGACGGCGACGGCTATTCCATGGCCGATTCCATTATCGAGGTTCACAAGGTAGCCCACGTGATGTCGGTCACGCTGGCTTATGAATATACGGACGAAGGTCTGGAAGCTTTGGAGGCGTAACCATGAGCATGAATCGACGCGACTTTATCAAGGCCAACGCGGTTGCCGCGGCAGCCGCCACCGCCGGCATCCCCGTGGCAGCCAGCGCCGCCAATGCGGTCAAGGGCGAGGCCCATAACAGCACGCAAATCCGCTGGGACAAGGCTGCCTGCCGCTTCTGTGGCACCGGCTGCTCGGTCCTGGTGGGCGTGCAGAACGGCCGCGTGGTGGCCACCCAGGGCGATCCGGACGCAGCGGTTAACCGGGGTCTGAACTGCATCAAGGGCTACTTCCTGTCCAAGATCATGTACGGCGAAGATCGTCTGACCAAGCCCATGCTGCGCATGAAGAACGGCCAGTACGACAAGAACGGCGAGTTCGCGCCGATCTCCTGGGACAAGGCCTTCGACATCATGGCCGAGAAATGGAAAGCCGCGTTGAAGGCCGAGGGCCCGGGTTCCATCGGCATGTTCGGCTCCGGCCAATGGACCATCTGGGAAGGCTATGCCGCCTCCAAGCTGATGAAGGCCGGCTTCCGCTCCAACAACCTGGACCCCAACGCCCGCCACTGCATGGCCTCCGCGGTCACCGGCTTCATGCGCACCTTCGGCATGGACGAGCCCATGGGCTGCTACGACGACATCGAGAACACCGACACCTTCGTGCTGTGGGGTTCCAACATGGCGGAGATGCACCCCATCCTGTGGTCCCGCATCACCGACCGCCGCCTCTCCCATCCCAACTGCGAAGTGCATGTGCTATCCACCTTCGAGCACCGCAGCTTCGAGCTGGCGGACAACGGCATGATCTTCGTGCCCCAGACCGACCTGGCCATCCTCAACTACATCTGCAACCACATCATCCAGAGCGGCAAGGTCAATCAGGAGTTCGTGAAGAGAAACGTGAACTTCAAGATGGGCGAAACCGACATCGGTTATGGCCTGCGCCCCAACAACGCCCTGGAGAAGGATGCAAAGTCCAACGGCTACCCGGGTGCCGACGGCAAGCCGAAGAACAACCCCAACGACGCCAAGCCCATCAGCTTCGACGAATTCAAGAAGTTCGTTTCCGAATACACCCTGGAGAAGGTCTCCAAGCTTTCCGGCGTGCCCGCCGAGCGCCTGAAGCGGCTGGCCGAAATCTACGCCGACCCGAAACGCAAGGTCATCTCCTTCTGGACCATGGGCTTCAACCAGCACACCCGGGGTACCTGGGTGAACAACATGATCTACAACGTGCACTTGCTGGTGGGCAAGATCAGCGAGCCGGGCAACAGCCCCTTCTCCCTCACCGGCCAGCCCTCCGCCTGCGGCACCGCCCGGGAAGTGGGCACCTTCGCCCACCGCCTGCCGGCCGACATGGTGGTCATGAATCCGGAACACCGCAAGCACGCCGAAGAAATCTGGCAGCTGCCCGAAGGCACCATCCCCGACAAGATGGGGCTCCATGCCGTGGCCCAGAGCCGGGCGCTGAAGGACAGCAAGCTCAAATGCTACTGGACCAGCACCACCAACAACATGCAGGCCGGCCCCAACGTCAACCAGGAGATCTACCCCGGCTGGCGTAACCCGGCGACCTTCGTGGTGGTGTCCGACTGCTACCCGACGGTATCCGCCCTGTCCGCCGACCTGATCCTGCCGGCCGCCATGTGGACCGAAAAGGAAGGGGCCTTCGGCAATGCCGAGCG
>DATEZY010000114.1:0-8063 GCA_035255085.1 Azospira sp.
GAGCCCGGTGATGCCCGAATTCGTCGCCTCACTGCCGGTGGCAGGACGGGACGGCACCTTGAAGCGCCGCTTTGGCAATGGCAGCGCCAGTGGCCGGGCCCATCTCAAGACCGGCTCCATCGAAGGGGTACGGGCCTGGGCCGGCTACGTGACTGACGTTACGGGCCGCCACTGGGCGGTGGTGGCCATGGCCAACGGACCCAAGGCTGGCCAGGCCTGGGGCGCCGTGGATGCCCTGCTGGAATGGGTGGCGGCTGGCAAGGGCCAGGAAAAACCTTAAAAGCGCACTATCAGCACACCACCGGCAGCGCTTGCAGCAAGCGAATGCCGGTAGGCAGCACCTCGGCCCGATAGGCCAGGGCCTCCACCCCCTGGGCCAGCACCTGGCGCAGGGTCTGGCCATAGACCGGGTCGATGTGGTCGGCCGGGCGCACTTCCGTGACATCCCCCCGCTGCACGCAGAAGAACAGCACCGCCCGGTTGCCCTTGGCCACTTCGTCGGCCATCTCCCTGAGGTGCTTGGTACCCCGCTCGGTCACCGCATCGGGAAAGAAGCCGATGCCGTCGCCCACGGCGGCAGTGACATTCTTCACCTCCACATAGCAGGGGGTACGCCCCTCCTCTGTCAGCAGCAGGTCGATACGGCTGCGCTTGCCCCCCTTGCCGTTGTCGCCACCGTAGGGCACCTCGCCGCGGATACCGCTGTAGCCCGCCAGTTCGGACACGGTGCCGGCCTCGATGGCCTCCCGCACCAGGCCGTTGGTGCGCCCGGTATGCAGGCCCACCAGCACACCATCGGCCTCCACCAGTTCCCAGGTCCAGGCCAGCTTGCGCTGGGGATTGTCGCTGGCCGACAGCCAGACCCGGCTCCCCGGGTCCTTGCAGCCCTGCATGGAGCCGGTGTTGGGGCAATGGGCGGTGACCTGGCGACCGTCGGCCAGTTCGACATCGGCCAGGAAACGCTGGTAACGCCGCAGCAGGCGGCCTTCGGTGAGGAGGGGCAGATCCATGGAGGGGGGCGAAAAAACGGAAAGCGGGGGTTATACCGGATTAGGGCAGGTCAGGCATCCCGCTCCTGCCGATAGGCGGGGAGCCGGGCGCCGCAATGCTGGCAGAAGGTCGCCTCCAGGGCGTGGCCTTCCATCAGGCACTCGTGACAGGTGCGGCTGACCGGGGGCGCCTGTAGGCGCTGGGCGGTGATTTCGGAGGTGACGATGCCCGTGGGCACGGCCAGGGTGCCCCAGCCGAGCAGCATCATGACCGAGGAAATCAGGCGCCCCAGGTCGCTCTTCGGGGTGATGTCGCCGAAGCCGACGGTGGTCATGGTGGTGATGGCCCAATAGACGGCGGTGGGGATGCTGGTAAAGCCGTTCTCCGGGCCTTCCACCACGTACATCAGGGTGCCCATGACCAGCACGATCATCAGCACCACCGAGAGGAACACCAGGATCTTGCGCCGGCTCGCCACCAGGGCGCTGCCCAGGGCCTGGTATTCGCCCAGGTAGGCGGTGAGCTTGAGCACCCGGAACATGCGCAGCAGGCGCAGGATGCGCACGTCGATGAGCAGATGGGCCTCGGGGAAAGCGAGGGCGAGATAGGTGGGCAGCACCGCCAGCAGGTCCACCAGGCCGAAGAAGCTCAGGGCGTAGCGCCAGGGATGGCGCACACAGGCCAGCCGGGCCAGGTACTCCAGGGTGAACAGGCCGGTCAGCCCCCATTCCAGGAGTTCGAACAGGCGGTCGTAGCGGGCGTTGAGATGCTGCACGCTGTCGGCCATGACCACCACCACGCTGGCCAGAATGGCGACGATCAGGGCCTGGTCAAAGCGCCGTCCGGCCCGGGTGTCGGATTCGAAGATGACGGCGTAGATGCGCTGGCGCCACCCCGCCAGGGGCTGGCCCGGAGACTCTGGGTGATCGGAAATATCGGGCCTTTGGGTGCGATCGTTCATGGCAACGGATCCGGAGCAGGGGGCGATGCCGGCCGGGGCATCCGGCGCAGCGGATGCTGCCATCTTATCCCCAGCCATGGCTACCGTGGGAGCCCCGGCCACTGGGCCTGCGCGGCTACAGGCGCTTTTCCAGGAACAGGGCTTGGCCCGCCGCCGGGTCCAACACATAGGGGGCGAAGCCGGCCCGGGTGTAGGCGGCCAGGGCCCGCTGGTTGTTGGCCAGCACTTCCAGGGTGAGCTTGCAGCAGCCCAGTTCCCGGGCCCGTCCGGCGGCCCAGGCCAGCAGATCCTGGCCGATGCCGGTGCCGCGATGCTCGCGGCGCACGACGATGTCGTGGATATTGAGCAGGGGCTTGGCGGCGAAGGTGGAGAAGCCGGCGAAGCAGTTGATCAGGCCCACCGCCTCGCCGTTCCGCCAGGCCAGGGCACCGTGGAAATGGGGCACCCGTCGCAGTTCCGCCACCAGGCTCGCCCGCACCTCGGGCTTGAGCCCGCTGCCGCCCCCCATGGGGTCGCTGGCGTAGTGCTCGAGTAGGTCGAGAAAGGCGGCGGCATGGCCGGGATCGGCCAGTTGGGTCGGGCAAATCTGGAGAGACATGGCGTTGGTTCGTAGCGGGGATTTTGGACGGAAATTCGGCTCGGGCAATCAGGCCTGCAGCTGTTTCAACTGGCTCATCAGCTGGGGGTAGCGTTTGTCGGTGGGCGCCAGGCGATGGGCGGTTTCCAGGTGCTGGCGGCTTTCCTCGACCAGGGCCGGATCGATGCCGTTCTGCCGCATGAAGCTCAGGCCCAGGTGGGCGAAATTGAACAGCACCCGCACATTGCCCGGCAGCCGCTGGCAGGCGGTGCGCATGGCGGCCATGGCCTCCTCGAACTTGCCGTCCCGGGCCAGCAGCACGCCCTGGTTCATCAGTTCCACGGCCTCCTGGCGCGAGGCTTCCACCAGGGCGCAGCCCTCCTCGCCCATGGCGCCGGAGTCGAACACCTGCTGCACCCGGTCGAGCAGGATCTTGTCGTCCGGATTGTTGCGCACCTCGCCCTGGAGCAGGGCCACGGCCTGCTCCTTCTCACCGGTAAGCATCATCAGCTCGGCCATCTCGACCACTGCCGCGCTGCCCACGTGGAGGGCGGACTGGCTCAGGGCCTCGCCCACCTTCTGGGCAGCCTTGCGCGCGGCGATGGGGTCGCCGGCCCGGTGGTGCACCATGCCCTCGGTGGCCAGGGCCTTGATTTTCACTTCGTCGCTGTCGAATTGCTTGGCCAGGCTGCCCAGGACCTGCAGCGCCTCCTTGGGGTTGTCCTGGGCGCTGCAGGCCTTGGCCAGGCCCAGGTAGGCATCGGGGGTCTTGAGCACCGAATGCTCGCCCAGGGCCACGCTCTTGCGGAAGGCCCGCTCGGCGCTGTCCAGCTTGCCCAGCTGCAGGGCCAGTTCGCCCAGGTTCTTCTGCCGGGTGACGGAGTTGGGCGACAGGCGGGCAGCGGCCACCAGCACCTCCTCGGCCTTGGCCAGCTCGCCCTGGGCGTTGAGCACATTGGCCAGCCAGTCATGGGCTTCGAGGAAGGTCCGGTTCTCCGCCACCAGGGTCTCGAGCAGCTGCCGCGCCTCTTCCAGTTCGCCGGCGGCCATATGCACCCGGGCCAGACTGAGCTGGGCCCAGGGCACGTCGCGCTGGGCCAGGATGGATTTGCACAGGCTCCGGGCCTGCTCATGCTCCCCCGCCGTCATCAGCAGATGGCACTTGAGTCGCAGCAGTTCCCCGGCGTTGGCCCGATCCACCGCCAGGCGCTGGTCGCACAGCTTCACGGCGCGCATCAGGTCGTGGGCCATGACGGCCTGGTCGATGTCCACGAAAGCGGCCTTTTTCACCCAGATCTTGTCCAGGCGCAGGCGCAGGGCCGACTCGGTGATGGGCTTGAGCAGGTAGGCATCCGGCTGGTACTCGGCGGCGCCCATCACCACGTCGGCGGTCTTTTCGGCAGTGATCATGATCCAGGCGCAGCTCGGGCCGATCAGGTTGCGGAACTTGGCCTCCTCCAGCACCTGCTGGCCGTTCTTGCCGGCCCCCAGGTTGAAGTCGCACAGGACGCCGTCGAAGTGGGTCTGGGCCAGCAGGGTGATGGCCTCGTTGCCGTTGGCGGCGGTGGCGATGTTCTTGGTATTGACGCCGATGGAACGCAGGATGTCGCGCAACACGGTGCGCATGCCCTGGAAGTCGTCGATGACGAGAAAACTCTTGTTGCTGAAGTCCATGGGGGCTCTCATCGTTAGGGGTATGCCTGAACGCCGGGCTCAGGACAGGATCAACGCAAAATCAGGGCAGGGTCAGCACGAAACAGCCGCCGCCCCAGGCACCGCCGTTCTCCAGGCGGATGGCACCGTGCCGGCCCCGGTTGCGGTGCAGGCGCGCGGCCATGGCGGAAAAATAGAGCCCCAGGCCGGTACTGCCGCCCTGGAAGTCCACCCCCTGCATGAAAGCGGCGCCGTCATCCAGCATCTTCTGGGGATAGCCGCTGCCGTCGTCCTCCACCCGCATCTCCAGCCCGGCCTCGGAGTGGCGTACCACCAGGCGCACCTTGCTGCGGGTGTAGTGGATGGCGTTGTTCAGGGCGTGGCCGATGACCCCGCCGACCAGATCGCCGTCGAAGGGCCACACCAGGTCGGACTCGACCACGGCCTCGAACTCGATGCCGCGAAACCCGAGCAGGGGCTGGTGCTGGGAGACGGTTTCCTCGACGAAGTCCTCCAGCACCCAGTCCTCGGGGGAAAAGGGGTAGAGGTGGTTGCCCAGCTTGTACAGGGTGAGCAGTTGGATCAGGTTGCTGTTGATCCGCTTGGTCTCGTACATCATGTGGGTCATTTCCCGGAATTCGGGGCGCTCCGGATCGCTGCCCACCAGAATCTTCTCCATGCTGCCGATGAGGACGCTGATGGAGTTCTTCATGTCATGGACCGAAGAAGCGAGAAAAACCGAAATATCGGGGGACGACTCGGGGGGATTCATGGGTGTTCCCTGTTGGGAATGGAGGGGGGAATGCTGCGGCTGGCGTCCATTCTGGCACATCCCCTGGCCACCTGCCAACAAGCTGACAAAATCCTGACAACCCCCGGAGAGTCAATAGGGGCGGGCCTGAGCGGCCGCCCCGGGGGGCACGGCTAGAGCCCCAGATCGGCCCACAGGGCATCCACCCGGGCCTTCACCGCCGCGTCCATGACGATGGGCCGGCCCCACTCGCGCTGGGTCTCGCCGGGCCACTTGTTGGTGGCGTCCAGGCCCATCTTGGAACCCAGGCCGGCCACCGGGGAAGCGAAGTCCAGGTAGTCGATGGGGGTGTTGTCCACCAGGGTGGTATCCCGGGTCGCGTCCATGCGGGTAGTCAGGGCCCAGATCACTTCCTTCCAGTCCCGGATGTTCACGTCGTCGTCCACCACGATGATGAACTTGGTGTACATGAACTGGCGCAGGAAGCTCCAGATGCCGAACATCACCCGCTTGGCGTGGCCCGGGTACTGCTTCTTGATGCTGACCACGGCCAGCCGGTAGGAGCAGCCTTCCGGCGGCAGGTAGAAGTCGGTGATCTCGGTGAACTGCTTCTGCAGCAGGGGCACGAACACCTCGTTCAACGCCACGCCCAGCACCGCCGGTTCATCCGGCGGCTTGCCGGTGTAGGTGCTGTGGTAGATCGGGTTCTTGCGCATGGTGATGCGCTCGACGGTAAACACCGGGAACTCGGCCTGCTCGTTGTAGTAGCCGGTGTGGTCGCCGTAGGGCCCCTCCAGGGCCATCTCGCCGGGGTGTATCACCCCTTCCAGGACGATCTCGGCGGAGGCCGGTACCTGCAGGTCGTTGCCGAGACACTTGGTCAGTTCGGTCTTGCCGCCCCGCAGCAGGCCGGCGAACTGGTATTCGGACAGGCTGTCGGGCACCGGCGTCACAGCCCCCAGGATGGTGGCCGGATCAGCCCCCAGGGCCACGGCCACGGGGAAGGGCTGGCCCGGGTGCTGCAGACAATGGTCGCGGTAATCCAGGGCGCCGCCGCGGTGGGCGAGCCAGCGCATGATCAGCTTATTGCGCCCAATCACCTGCTGGCGGTAGATGCCCAGGTTCTGCCGCGTCTTGAGGGGGCCCCGGGTAACGGTGAGGCCCCAGGTGATCAGGGGTGCCACGTCGCCGGGCCAGCAGTGCTGGATCGGCAGGCGGGACAGATCCACGTCGTTGCCCTCCCACACCACTTCCTGGCAGGGGGCGGACGACACCACCTTGGGCGCCATGTTGAGCACCTGCTTTAGCACCGGCAGCTTGTCCCAGGCGTCCTTGAGGCCCTTGGGCGGCTCCGGCTCCTTCAGGTAGGCCAGCAGCTTGCCCACCTCGCGCAGGGCCGACACCGACTCCTCGCCCATGCCCAGGGCGACGCGGCACGGCGTACCGAAAAGGTTGGCCAGCACCGGGATGCTGTGGGGACCGTTGGGCCCCACAGGCTTTTCGAACAGCACCGCCGGCCCCTCGGCCCGCAGCACCCGGTCGCAGATTTCGGTCATTTCCAGGCGGGTATCCACGGGGACGGTCACCCGCTTCAATTCACCCTGTTGTTCCAGTTGCGCGATGAAGTCGCGCAGGTCGTGGTATTTCATGTTGAGCCCTATTGCTGCAGCAGCGGCGGCAGGATGGAGATGAGCGGCGTCGGGTGGAGCCAGAAGTCCACCACGATGCCGGCGAAGATGCTGGCGCCGACCCAGTTGTTGTGCAGGAAGGCCTTGAAGCAGGGGGCGCCTTCCCGGGTCCGGATCAGGGTGTAGTGGTAGATCGCCAGGCCCGCGGCACCCACCAGGCCGGCATAGAAGGGCCAGCCCCGGTGCAGGCCATGGCCGACCCAGGCGATGAGGCTGAAGGTGATGCCGTAGCAAGCCATCACCGCCGCCACGTCGAAGCGGCCGAAAGTGATGGCGGAGGTCTTGATGCCGATTTTCAGGTCGTCGGGCCGGTCCACCATGGCGTACTCGGTGTCGTAGGCGACGGCCCAGAAGATGTTGGCCAGCAGCAGCCACCAGGCTTCCGCCGGCACATGGCCGAGCAGGGCCGAATAACCCATGGGAATGCCGAAGCCGTAGGCGATGCCCAGGTAAGCCTGGGGAATGGCGAAGAAGCGCTTGGTGAAGGGGTAGCTGGCGGCAAGGAATACCGCCACCAGGGCCAGGCCGAAAAGCTGCAGGGTCCAGATGGGCAGCAGCAGCAGGGAGGCAGAGGCCACGAGGAAGACGAACAGGCCCAGGGCTTCCCGGGTGCTGACCCGGCCGGCGGTCAAGGGGCGATCCTTGGTGCGGGCCACGTGCAGGTCGAAGTTGCGATCGGCGTAATCGTTGATGACGCAGCCAGCGGAACGCATGAGCACCGTGCCGAGGCAGAAGATCCACACCACCCAGCCGTTGGGCCGCCCCTCGCCAGCCAGCCACAGGGCCCACAGGGTGGGCCAGATCAGCAGCAGGATGCCGATGGGCTTATCCAGCCGCATCAGCTTCTCGTATTGGGTGAGACGGTCGCGCAGGGAAAGGGCGGTCATGGATGAATTCATGGGGAAGGCCGACGGTAGCGAAGGCCGAATTTTAGTCCATCCCCCGGCGATCCGCCCGGTGGCAGCCGCCGGAGCGGAAGGGATCAGGCCCGGAATTAGGCCCGAGATGCGCGCTCAGCCCTAGCCTTTAGCCAGCCGCGCAGGGATTCCCACAGCATCCAGCCGCCGATCCCGGCGACCAGCAGGGAGAACAGTAATACCTGGATACCCCGGGCCGGATTCTCGCCCAGGGCGTACACGCCGAGGAGCACGCTGGCGAGGCCGCCCACCACCAGGAAGCCGCCCACCGCCAAACCGACAATTTTCAACAGCAGGGACACGTCCGTCCTCCCGTACAAAAAATCGAATCCTAACATTTCGCCGGGGGCCCGACCCGGCCCCCAGAGCCCGTCACGCTCCTGGCCGCGGCCGGACTGCCCGACTATGGCCGCCGCGCTTCAGGCCATCCCTGCGTCAGCACGCCAGCGAAAAGCTCGGCCAGGGGCGACGGCGACGCCGGCAGGAGCAGCGCCACCTGGGCCATGGCATCGGCGTCGGCCAGGGG
>DATEZY010000115.1:0-3591 GCA_035255085.1 Azospira sp.
GGAATTCCCCGGCGCAGGGGGACGGTGAAGTCCGTCTGGATGGCCGACTTGGCGGCGGCAAAATCGCGGAAGTCAGCGAAATGGCCGACGGCGCGAATCTCGAACCACTCATGCACCGGCGGCAGGGCCTGATCCTGCAGCGCCGCCGCGAATGCGGCCTCGACGGCCGTCCGCTCGCCCTTCCTGAGAGCAATGCGCACGATGAGGGCCTCGGAGATGCCGGCAAAGCCTTCGCTCTGGAAGTGTCGCACGATGCGTTCGGCAAGCCGCTCGGGCGGAAGAACGGAGCTGGTTTCCATCTCTACCTTCTGTTTTGGTCGGAAGGCGCAGTGTACATAAACCGGCCGGAAGTGGAGAACATTGCCGACCATCGGCGCCTGCCCCGGGACGTGAGGATCGCGAGGAAAACGACAGGCCGCCTCCAAGCCACACCGCACCCAGCGCGCCTTGCAGGAAAAGCCCCGCTCCCGCCGCGGCATAAATCGCCTCTCCGGGTTCTCTCCGGCGGGCGAAACCCTTATCCTTCGCTCCTCCCCACCTCTCCATCCACGCCGGTTCACCCAAGTGTTTAGCGCAGATCCCCAGATTTCCGCCCAGATTGCCATCTATCTCGCCAATCCCCTGGTGCTGCTGGCCCTCTTCATCGCGGCTTCCGTGCTCATGATCTGGCGCCTCCACGCCATGGAGCACAAGGGCTTCGAAGGCACCGTCCTCGGCACCCTGATCATGCCCTACTGCTCCGGGGCCGCTAACCTCATCTTCGCCTTCGTGATGAGCCGGGCCGGCGGCAATGGCAAGGCGGTGCTGGAGAACTGCATCGTCAATAACGTCACCAACCTTACCCTGATCCTCGGGCTGGCCGCGGTGTTCTGTTCCTCGCCCATCATTCCCAAGGCCGGCGCCAAGGGCAAAGGCAAGAAGAAGCCCGACGCCTACCACCTGTACCGGCTCGACCTGCTGTTCACCCTGATCGCCCTGTTCCTGTTCACCGGCACCCTGTGGGCCCTGGCCAAAGACGGCAGCATCGGCTTCTACGACGGCGTCGTCCTGGTGGGCCTGTTCCTGTTCTGGCAGCTGCTGCACGTGTTCGAAATCCTCAAGAACAACGTGCGCAAGAACCAGAGCCTGCATTGGTCGATCGTCATCGACCTGCTGCTGATCGGCGTCAGCGCCTATTGCATCTATCTCAGCGTCGATCATCTGGTGACCTGGGTATCCACGGCGCAGAACCGTTTCTTCAGCGTGGCCAACCTGGGTTGGCTGAGCGGCGCCCTGATGGTCCTGCCCAACGCCATCCTCGCCCTGTACTACGCCCGGGCCGGCCGGCAGGACATCGTCGTCACCTCCCAGATCGGCGACGGCCATATCTGCATCCCCATGTGCATCGGCCTGTTCGCCCTCTCCGACACCATCAACATTCCCGCCTTCTTCCAGACCGGCCTCTACATCCTGCTCGGCGCCGGCGTGGTGCACTTCCTCACCATCGCCCTGCTCGGCCGCCAGCCGCGAATCCTAGGCATCGGCCTGCTCGGCGCCTACGCCGTGTTTTTGTACCAGGGCGTCATCCAGTAGGCCCCATCCGGCCGCAGGGGCGTCAAACCGACCGGAAATTCGGATAGCTCAAAAAATCCGCCAAGGTTTGGGGCTATGATCGGCACTCTGCGCCCCCGACCTTTTTGACGGAGCTTCCATGTCTCTGCGCCTGACCGCCCTGCTGCTCGCCCTCATTCCCACCCTCGCCGCCCTGCCCGCCTGGGCCGACGATGCCCCTGCCGCAGCCGCCCAGGAACTGGGCCGCCTCAACGGCACCGCCCTGGCCTGCGGCCACCGGGAGGTGGCCAACCGGATCAAGTACCTGATGATCCAGAAGTCCCCCAAGACCCCCACCTTCGGCAACGCCTTCGAGGCCGCCACCCAGGAGGCCTTCGTCGCCCGCACCCGGGATGCCGCGCCCTGCCCGGAAGCACCGGAACTGGCACGCCAGGCGGAAGTGGCGGCGGAGCGGCTGCCCAACCCCGAGGCCCGGTAAATGGCCCGCTGGCTCCTGCTGGCCCTGGCCTGCCTGCTGGGGCCGAGCGCCCATGCCGCAACTCCCCGGCCGACGCCCGCCGCACCCACTGCCCCGGCGGCCCCGGCAGCAAACTCCCCGGACGACCTGGCCGAGGGCGTGGTGGCGCGCTACCTGCTGATGGACCAGAACGGCCGGGCGGTGAGCAACCAGGACTTCCGCGGGCGCTTCCAGCTCATCACCTTCGGCTATACCGCCTGTCCCGATGTCTGCCCCACCACTCTGGCGGAAATGACGGCGATCCTGCAGCAGCTCGGCCCCCTGGAAGAACGGCTGCAGCCCCTGTTCATCACCGTGGACCCGGAGCGGGACACGCCGGAACATCTGAAGACCTACACCGCCTTCTTCCACCCCCGCATCCTCGGCCTCACCGGCTCGCCGGAGCTGATCCGGCGCGTCGCCGGGCTGTTCAAGGTGCGCTATGAAAAGGTGCGGGACCCGGGGGCACCGCCCGAGCAGTACTGGATGGACCACTCCGCCGGCATGATCCTGCTCGATCCGGACGGGGGCTATGTCACCCGCTTCGCCTATGCCACGCCGCCGGCAGAAATCGCCGCGCGCCTGCGCCCCCTGCTGGAAGCCGCCCCGGCCCCCCGGGAACGCTGAACCGGCCGCCTACCAGTCCAGGGGCTGGCCGTCCCGGAAGAAGCCACCGCTGGGACCGTCGTCCGGCAGCAGGGCGGCCCAGCAGATGCTGGCGGCGCCGTCGGCGGCCGAACGCTGGGCATCCTCGCCCCCCATGTCGGTCTGGCACCAGCCCGGGCACACCGAATTGACCTTGATCCCGGTGCCCTGCAGCTCCACCGCCAGGATGCGGGTCAGGGCGTTGAGGGCCGTCTTGGAGGCCCGGTAGCCGGGCCAGTAGCCGCCCATGTCCGACAGCCGGCCCATGCCCGAGGAGACATTGACGATGCGCCCCCAGCCGGTGGGCCGCATCAGCGGCACCAGGGCCTGGATCAGGCGCAGGGGCGCCACCGTGTTGGTGGCCAGGGTGGCCGCCACCAGTTCCGGTGCCACCGTCAGGGCGCTGCCGCTTTCCGGATTGGCGAAATCGTGGGGTTCGAGAAACACCCCGGCGTTATTCACCAGGATGTGGGCATGGCCGTAACGCTCCTTGAGGAAGGCCGCCAGCCGGGCCACGTCGCCGGCCTGGGTGACATCGGCGGCGAAGGGCTGGCAGGCCACGCCCTCCTGGGCTTCGAGCACCGCGGCGGCAGTCTCGATGGCGCCGACCTGGCGCCCCACCATCACCACCTGGCAGCGCTCCTGCGCCAGGCGGCGCGCCACTTCCAAGCCCAGCCCCCGGTTGGCACCGGTCACGACGGCAATTTTTTGCGCTAGCATCCTTGTCCTCCTCGGCCTTAACCGGCCTAACAGATTCAATTCAGGAACCGCTGATCATGCAATGGCCCGACGCCCTCGGCAACCTGCACGGCCCCGCCGGCGACCATCCCCGCATCGTTTCCCTGGTGCCGAGCATCACCGAACTGCTGGCCGACCTGGAACTCCTGCCCCAATTGGTG
>DATEZY010000116.1:0-17554 GCA_035255085.1 Azospira sp.
CCGATTAGCTTCTCCTGGCCGGCAACGTACCGCTGACGCTGACGTAGGGCTTCATTCAACAGGTCTTTCCCGCGTGGCAAGGCGATCATTGGCTGCAAAATGCCGATTGCCTTATCGGTCGCCTTACGATTTTCCAGGATGGAATCCTTCTGTTTGACCATGTCTGCTCGATCGTAAGTCAGCATCATGTTGCGCAGTGCAATTGCTATCTGGTTGTTATGCTGAAGAATTTCGTTGACCAGTTGCACCTTGACCCATCGGTCCTTGGCAATCAATCTGGTTGCATCATCGAGTTGGGACAGCCATTCGATACTTAGTCCGGCAACCAGAATCAATAAGCTGATCACCGCCGTGAATCCGATGCCAAGGCGTTTTGCAACAGTTAACGTTTTCATACTCCTCCAAGACCACATAATTGAACTGAACCTTCGTATAGGGTGAAAATTTTTCGGTTTCGAATTAGCCGCCCCGAAATGTCGAGGGGGTACGAGTTATGGCTATAAGGTCTCAACGTCCAACTTGCCGGGGAGCAGTGCCTGTTGAGATGGGCTTGGCTGAATAGACTTCTCCTGCCGACATTGTTGCTCAAAGCAGCACCAGCTTTAGGCATGACGGATGCGTCCTATCCGAACGATTCAATGTGGTCTGCCTCTGCAAATTTGATCGCCTTTTCAGCCCTCAAGACCTCCATGGTGATGCGAGGAAAGAGGATGAGGTGCTGCCGCTACAGGTGCGAGAAGAGGGCTGCTAAACCACCCAAGTGAATAACCACACCCGCGGCAAATTTCAGGGAGAGAGCTTGATGGAGCCGATAATCACTCGTGCCAATACGTTCACCACCAAGTCCTTTGATGGATCGATTTTGAATGGCCTCGCACTAATGACTCCAATCGTATTTAGCAATCCCTCCGATTAGTCAGCACTATCAGGGATGCTTCGAAATGGCTGGCACAAGATCCGCCACCGCCCAAATATCGGTCCGGAAGGATGTCTGAAGCTTGCGGTGACAGCACTTCTTGGTCTCCTTTGCACCTCTATCCGATGTTGGAATGGAGTCCCCCAGGAAAACCCTAAACTACGAAACACCCACACAGCGTTTTTACCAGGCTGTTCCAAACACCGGTTGAATCCGCAGCCGACAGCGGCCACATTCCTTCTCTTGTCCTAAGCTGTCATTCCCCTCCAAGCCCTTCGCTCAATGATCACCAAGTAGTGCTACGGTCGACTGGTGGTAGCAGGCCAGAAACCGATGGACGCTTTCTTGCCGGTCGGCGGACGTTAGAATGTGATCTCAAACGCTCGGCCAAGTCGGCAGTCCCGAATTGCTGTCGCCAGGTAACTGAAGCTGACGTGTTCCCCCATCCGCTGGCCAACCCCGGTGCCGGGCCGACGTCTGTCCAAACGGCCCGTACAGGCACTGTCAACAAGGTGATGGCCGCGCGGCTGCCGTTTGACGATTCTTTTTTGGCGGTGACGCCCGAGGGGGCATTGGCCGCTGTTTGCTCCACGGACGGGGATATCGACCACCGTCTGCCTGGAGCGCAAAGAGGAGATAGGGATGACCGATCACATGCCTGACGACCTTTCTGCCGCCGGCAGGGACATGAGGGCCTACACTGACGAGCTGCGTCCCCGGCATGGCGTGGTGCGCAATGTCCAAGGCGAATGGGTGCTGCTGCGGCACGACCTGGTCGTGGAGGCCGCGTTGAGCGATGATCGGTTTTCCAGCGCAGTGTCGAGTCATCTCCATATCCCGAACGGCTTGGACTCGGCCGAGCACACAGCATACCGAGAGGCCCTGGATCGCTTTCTCACCCCAGAGGCGCTTGCCCCCTTCCAGGAGAGATTCCGTCGGGTAGCGGCCGACTTGGTCGCCTCGCTGCCCAGGGGTGTTGCCATCGACGCGGTGTCCCAGGTGGGCGCCCGGTTTGCCGTCCGGGCGCAAAGTGCATGGCTGGGCTGGCCGACCGATCTCGAAGATCGCCTCGTAGACTGGGTTGCAGAGAACCATGCTGCGACACGCTCGGGCGACAGGTCATGGACGCGGCAGGTGGCGGAGTCGTTCGATGACCTCATCCGGTCTGTGCTTGAGCCGCGCCGCGGAGCGCGCGAGGACGGTGCTGACGATGTCACCGCTCGGCTCATGCGGACCGAGGTGAACGGCCGCCCCCTGAACGATGCGGAGATCGTGTCGGTGCTGCGGAACTGGACGGGTGGGGATCTGGGCTCCATCGCCCAGTGTGTTGGCGTGCTGGTTCATTACTTGGCGACCCACCCCGCTTTGCAGGATCAACTGCGCTCCGGCCTGCCTGATGCCGAGATTGATGCCGTTATCGACGAGATCCTTCGCATCGACGACCCGTTCTTGTCCAATCGCCGCGTGACGACGTGCCCTGTCACGATTGGGGGCGTGGAGCTACCGCAGGGGGCGCGCGTGAAGCTGAACTGGACGTCCGCAAACCGGGATGAGGCAGCCTTCGGCGACCCAGATGCCTTGGATCCGGAGCGCAATGCCGAGCGAAACCTGGTGTACGGCATCGGAAGGCATGCCTGTCCCGGGCGCTCCCTGGCGACGCTGGAATTGCGCCTCGCGCTACAAGAACTCCTCGCTGCAACGTCGTCGATTGCACTTGATCCAGAGCATCCGGCCGAACGGGCGGTATCTCCGGTCGGCGGATGGGCCAAGGTCATGGTCCTGTTGGCGTAGCCTCGTTTGCCTTACTGCCTTAGCTGACTGCCGTTGCGTGCCCGACACCGAACGCGTGTGTCAGCAAATGCTGGTGCCGTGTCCCAGGAGGTGTCGCCTGCAAGGGGCGACACCCGGCATCCGCGAGAAGGGTAGCCCGCACGCGGGGTGAGCGACGGCTGCAGGCGTCACGGCCGTCGGTCACACGGCGCGTCGCGGCTGCGGCTTTAGCCTGGTGCTTGTCTCCTGGCTGTTGTCTATGACCACTGGCAATAGCCGGTCTATCGGCTCATTCCCCCATCCGGCTGGTGTCGAACCGACTGCGGCAATCTAGTCATCCGCAGTCCCGTCACCCGCAAGCCACCGAAGGTCCCGTTCCTGGTTTTGCGAACGTGAACCCTCCCTCTTCGACCCTCCAACTCTCCGATCCTGACATTACCCATGGTGCCGGCGCGGTTGTAATTACATCACGTTATGATCTAATTACCGACGGTACGAGAACATCCCTTTCTGCCCGGAAGCAGGGGCGAAGGGTTTCACCGATGCCAGGACGTAAATAACTATCAGCAGGAGCCCGAAGCTCCGCGCCAGCCCCCCCCGAACCCCAACGGACAAGCCATGGATACCGTCACCATCTTGCTTTCTTCCTTCATCCTGTCGGTCACAGGACTGTTTGTTTTCATCTGGTCCTTACGCAGGAATCTGTTTGAACGTAATGCCCAAGGAGCCCGAACCATCTTCGCTGCAGGCGAGATTGGCCATGTCGAGGACCCTGGCTCCACTCAGGCAGACGCCAAGGCTCTGCAACGGGTAGTTGCCTTGGATAGCACCGACCACACCCAGCCGGATCAGGCAGCGCTCCGTGCCCGGGTCGAAGCGGACCGCACCAGCGCCCTCCCGGCCTTCATCTTCTTGTCCTGCGCCGTCGTCTGGCTGGTGCTGGCCTCCTTTGCCGGGCTGACAAGCTCGCTCAAACTGCACAACCCCGACTGGCTGACCAACACCCCCTGGCTGACCTTCGGGCGGATACGAACGCTGCATCTCAACGTCGTCGCCTACGGTTGGGCGCCCATGGCTTCCTTCGGCATCGCGATCTGGATGCTGCCACGCCTGCTCAAGACGAAGCTGGCGGGAGGGCGTTACGCCATGTTCGGCGTGTTGTTGTGGAACGTGGGCCTGATCGCCGGCCTGGTTTGTATCGGCAATGGCATCAATGACGGCATGGAGTGGCTTGAGATCCCCTGGCAACTGGGGCTGCTGCTTGTCGTCGGTGGCGCCATGATCGGGCTGCCGCTGATCCTCACCCTGTACCGACGCACCGAGAAGCACCTCTATGTGTCGATCTGGTACATGGGCGCGGCCCTTTTCTGGTTCCCCGTCCTGTTCATCGTCGCCAAGCTGCCGGGCCTTCATTTTGGGGTGGAACAGGCCACCATGAACTGGTGGTTTGGCCACAACGTACTCGGTCTCTTTTACACGCCGATGGCCTTGGCGACCGTCTATTATTTTTTGCCGAAGGTGCTCGGCCGGCCCATCCAGTCGTACAACCTGTCGCTGCTTGGCTTCTGGGCACTGGCCTTCTTTTATGGCCAGGTCGGCGGCCACCACCTGATCGGAGGACCCGTTCCGGAGTGGATGGTGACGCTGTCGATCGTCCAGAGCATGATGATGATCGTGCCGGTGCTGGCCTTTACGACCAATCAGTACCTGACGCTCCGTGGCGTTCTGGCCGCGATTCCCCATTCCCCCACGCTGCGTTTCATCGCACTGGGAGGGCTGATGTACACCTTCAGCTCGATCCAGGGATCCTTTGAAGCACTGCGCAGCGTCAACACCATCACCCATTTCACCCACTTCACCGTTGCCCACGCCCACCTGGGGCTCTATGGGTTCGTCACCATGGTGATGTTCGGCGCCATCTACTTCGTCATGCCGCGCATCATGGCCTGGGAATGGCCCTATCCCAACCTCATCGAATGGCATTTCTGGCTGGTTGTTGTGGGCTTCGCGGTCTATTTCGTCGGCCTGACCATCGGCGGCGTACTGCAAGGCCTCGCCATGGTCGATGCCTCCCGTCCCTTCATGGATTCGGTGACGGTGACCTTGCCTTATCTGGCAGTGCGTTCCGCCGGCGGCATGCTGATGACTGCCGGCCATCTGATCTTTGCCTTCCATTTCGCGGCCATGGCGCTGCGTTATGGACCCAAACGTACAGGCTCCGTCATCCTCGGAACCCCATTTGCGGCCTGAATCATGGAAAACGAATTCAAACTCATCACCGGCGCCCTGGTGACCCTCGCCATTTCCGCCAGCGCCCTGGTCGTCTTGCCCTATCTCCAGCTACAGTCGGTCCAGCCTCCTGCCAAGCTCAGGAATTACACCCTGGAGGAAGCCCAGGGACGCCAGCAGTACATCAAGGAAGGTTGCATGTACTGCCATTCGCAGCAACCGCGGGATGCGAGCCAGGCTCCGGATGCAAAGCGCGGCTGGGGCCGAGCCCCCGTTCCTGGCGACTACTATTACGACAAGCCCCATCTGCTGGGCACCATGCGTACGGGCCCCGATCTGTTCAACATCGGAGCCCGCCAGCCGAGCATCGACTGGCAACTCGGCCATCTCTACCAGCCCCGGGCCTATACCCCGGACAGCATCATGCCGGGCTTCCCCTATCTGTTCGAAGTGAAGCCCCAGGCTGCCGCTGGCGACAAGGTGGTAACGCTCCCCCCTGCGTTCGCACCGGCCAAGGGGGTCATCGTCGCCAAGCCTGAAGCCATCCTGCTGGCCAAGTACCTCCTGTCGCTTGATCACACCTACCCCATTCCAGACGCCGCCCAGGCTAAATAGGAATTCAGAAGCCATGACCGTACATCCAAAGCGAGGGGAGGCCATCCATGACTCCCAGTTGCGTGAAAATCCCGAACCCCACGAGTCGCTGACGCCTATTCCCATGCTCCTGCTGGGCTTGGTTGTGATCTTGCTGGGCTGGGCGGTTTATTACATTGTCACGACCAATCCACGCACCCCGCCCCAATTCGGCGACCGGCGCACCCTCTCGGACCTCGCTGCCACCGTAGCCGCTGCCCCGGGAGGGGCCGTGGACGGCGCTCAACTCTTTTCCACCCAATGTGCTGCCTGCCATCAGGCCACCGGCCAAGGGATTCCCGGTGTCTTCCCCCCCCTGGCTGGGTCGGAGTGGGCCACGGGAAAGGAGCGCCTGATCGTCCAGATCCTGCTGCACGGCATCGATGGTCAAATCACGGTAAAAGGTTCGAATTACCAGGGCGCCATGCCGAATTTCGGGGCGAAGCTGAGCGATGCTGAAATTGCCGCGGTGACGAGCTACGTCCGGAAGCAGTGGGGCAACACGGCAAGTCCCATCAACCCGGCTACGGTCGCGACTGAGCGCGAAGCGACCAAGGGGCACGACAAGCCATGGACAGGGGGCGAGGAACTGGCGCAATTTCGCTAGCTGAAAGCCGGGGAAAGACAAGATGCGGATGTTGCTCGCCTTGCTAGCTGTTGCCCTGGCCGGAAGCACGGCCCTGGCACTGACCACCGACAACCTGCGCGCCTTCACCAGTGAAGATGCGCGCCGGCTCGAAGTCTCGGCGGCCCCGGTTCCGTTGCCTCCCCTGGAAGTGCAGGGCATTGACGGCAGGCCGGTGCCGCTCAGCGATCCAGGGCGCGTGACCCTGCTCGGCTTCGTCTACACGCGCTGTGCAACGGTCTGCCGCGCGCTCGGGAACGAGTTCCAGCAGCTCCAGGCGGGCATTCGGGCACGCGGCTTGCAGAACCGTGTTCGACTGCTGAGCATCAGCTTCGATCCCGCGCATGACACGGTAGCCGAACTCGCCACCTATGCTCGTCACCAGCACGCCGATGCAGCCCTGTGGCAATTCGGCGTGCTGGCCAACCCGGCTGACCTGCCGAAACTGCTAGGCACCTTCGGGATCGTTGTCATCCCCGATGGCCTGGGGGGATTTGAGCACAATGCCGCAATACACGTGGTGGACCAGCGGGGCCGCCTGGTGCGCATCGAGGACCTGGCCAATCCGGCAGAAGCGCTGGCTGAGGCTGTCGCTCGGAGCGAGGTGGCTAACGCCACGGCAGTTGATGTCAGGGGCGGCTCATGAGAGTCCGCCCAAGCATCCTCCCGTCATTTTTCCTGCTGCTTTTCTTGGCGATACCGGCCGTGCGCGACTGGTTTGAAAGCCACATGGCGCGGCACATGCTGATCCAGTTGCCCCTGATCACGGCGAGCGGATGGGTCCTGGCTGGCGGCTGGGCATTGGAGAAAAAGCCGCTGCTCCGCGCATGGAATGCCTACGGCCTGCCTGGCCTGTTGTTCAGCCTGTTGGCGACTTCGTTCTGGATGATTCCCCGGGCCATCGATGCGGCCAGGCTCCTACCGTGGGCGGAGGCGGCCAAGTTTGGCTCCCTGCTGGCTGCCGGAGCGGCATTACGCTACTCGTGGCCCCTGGCGGGGCGCACCGTGCAGGCATTCTTTCTCGGTAACTGGTGCTGGATGGCGGCTGTAGTCGGACTGCTTTATCAGGACGCGCCAACCCGCCTTTGTACGGTTTACCTGGCCGATGAACAGGTTAACGCCGGCTTCTGGTTGGTCGGCGCAGCGCTACTGGCATTTCTCGCCTGGTGTATCGACCTTTGGCGCAGCGGGGATTTACGTCGTCTCCTAGGCGATGATCTGGCGCCGATATGAATTCAGGTCACCGGAAGTCGCTGCCTGAACGATCTGCTTATCGGACCGCCACCTCGAGCACCATTTGTCCTTGAGATAGCCTTCCCAAGGCGATTCTCGAATGCTTCCGGGAGGGCAACGCTTTAAAATTTGTAGATTCACCTATCTCTACGCGATACGAATGCCGAATTTAGATTCCCGCCAGCCTACGGATTCGTCCTCTTCGGACAGCATCCCCGCCGAGCCTCCTATTACGCTTTCCCAAGATGATTACAGGCGGCTATCCCACGTTCGCTACCAACTCCGGCGTTTCTTGAGATTCAGTGAAGACATCTCCCATGCGGAAGGCCTCACTTCCCTTCAGTATCAGTTGCTCCTGCACGTGAAAGCCATGGATGGAAAGAGCTGGGCCAGCGTCAGTGAGCTTGCCGAAAAACTACAGGCCAAGCATCACGGCGTGGTAGCCCTGCTGGATCGCTGCGAGAAACTTGATCTGATCCAACGATGCATCAATCAAGAGGACCGGCGTCAGGTGGAAATTCACCTTCTGCCCAAGGGGGAACAGGTGCTGGAACGCCTAGCGATTCTGCACCAACCCGAATTGCGCATGCTCGAGGACGCATTCAGTTTCACTGCCGAAGGCAACGGTACACGCAAAAAACAGACTTTCTAGATAACACAACCATCATGCGAGCCTCGATTTCAGTGACGGGTGGCCTGGTTTCCCAGTATTTCCCCTTGCGGACCGATCAACGCAGGATCGCCCCCACCCCGCCGGCTATTTAAGCCTCTCGCGCAGAACTGTCTTCGCAAACAAAAAGGCGAGGATAGCTCCTCGCCTTTTTGTTTGCGCCGGGCCGCAGCCCCGGCAAATTCCGCTAAGAAGTGCAGCACCCGATTGTCGCAGGCCAGGGCGGCCTCGTGTACCGCTTCCGACAGGGTCGGGCAGGTGTGGCAGATCCGAACTAGGTCTTCGGCCTTCAGCTTCAGCGGTAACGCAGGTGACTCTCTCTGCCGCCCATGGATACATTCGAGACAGACACTTTTTGCTCCGCTAAAAAATCGATCCCTTGCCAAAGCACGATGCACTGTATATAAATACAGCTACCCGGAGCGTTGCTTACGAACACTATCCTGTGCCCCCCACTACCACGCTCCCCTGGATAGCCAGAGCCCTAGCGACACGGAGGCGCCCCTCGTTGCTTGAAGCCTCCCTGCCCGGCTTGGGCGCATGGGGCGCAACTCTGGGAACCCGTTTCGGTCAGTGTCCATGGCGGCAGCCAAATCTGGCAGGGCTTTGAGCGCCTTGGCGAACAGGGTGTCGTGCCGGAAGGGTCGGCCCTTGTAAAAAACCAATCCCCTGCACCGTGGGTTTGCCCGCGTCGGCCAGCCCTCTCGTTGTTTATCTATTCAGCCTCTCTGTCCATGTCCTCATCCGTCTCTGAAAATACCGCCCCTCCTGCCGCTGCTTATCTCACTCAGCTCAATGACGCCCAGCGGCAGGCGGTGCAATTTGGCATCGGTGATGAGGCTACGGGGCAAGACCAGGCGCTGTTGGTAATTGCCGGCGCGGGGTCGGGAAAGACCAATACCCTGGCCCATCGGGTCGCCCATCTCATCGTCCACGGTGCCCGGCCGGAAGAGATTCTGCTCCTCACCTTCTCCCGCCGGGCTGCAGATGAGATGACCCGCCGGGTCACCCGCATCGTTGGACAGGCGACGGCAGGCAGGCTCGGCATGGGCAATGTGGCCCTGCCCTGGTCGGGCACCTTCCATAGCGTCGGTGCCCGCTTGCTCCGGGAATACGCGGGCCGCATCGGTCTGGACCCTGGCTTTACCATCCACGACCGGGAGGACTCGGCCGATCTGATGAACCTGGTGCGCCACGAACTGGGCTTCTCGGCCAAGGCCAAGCGCTTCCCCATGAAGGGCACCTGTCTCTCCATCTACTCGGCTGCGGTCAATACCCAGTCGGATCTGACCACGGTGCTGCTGCACACCTTCCCCTGGTGCGCGGAATGGCAGACGGACCTGCGACACCTCTTCCAGGGCTATGTGGAGGCCAAGCAGGCGCAGCAGGTGCTGGATTACGACGACCTCCTCCTCTACTGGGCCCAGATGGTGAGCGAACCCGCCCTGGCGAAGGAGCTCGGGGAGCGCTTCACCCATGTGCTGGTGGATGAATACCAGGATACCAACCGCCTCCAGGCGTCCATCCTGCTCGCCCTGAAACCCACGGGCCAGGGGCTGACGGTGGTGGGGGACGATGCCCAGTCCATCTATGCCTTTCGCGGCGCCACGGTACGCAACATCCTGGACTTCCCCAGCCAGTTTCCCCTCCCGGCCTACCAGGTGACCCTGGACCGGAACTATCGCTCTACCCAGCCGATTCTGGCGGCGGCCAACGCCGTGATCGCCCAGGCCCGGGAACGCTTCACCAAGGATTTATGGAGCGAGAGGAACGCCACCCAGCGGCCGCGACTGGTTACCGTCCGGGACGATGCCGACCAGGCGGCGTTCATCGTCGAACAGGTGCTGGCGCGGCGGGAGGCGGGGATCAAGCTGAAGTCCCAGGCCGTTCTGTTCCGGGCCGCCAGCCACAGCGCCCGCCTCGAAGTGGAACTGACCCGGCGCAACATCCCCTACGTGAAGTTTGGCGGCCTCAAGTTTCTGGAGGCGGCCCACGTCAAGGATGTCCTGGCCATCCTGCGCTGGGGCCAGAACCTGCGGGATCGGGTCGCCGGTTTCCGCGCCCTGCAACTGCTCACCGGGATCGGCCCCAAGACGGCGGCAAAGATCCTGGACAACGTCGCCACCGCCCCAGCCGGCTGTGCGTTGCTGGCTGAGCAACCGGTACCCGAAGTCGCCCAGGCGAGCTGGCAGGAACTCGCCCCCCTGCTGGAAGGCTTGGCCCAGCAGAGTTCCCCTTGGCCCGCGCCGTTTGAAGCCATGTGCCGCTGGTACCAGGAGCCCCTCACCCGCATCTACGACGATGCCCATAGCCGCCAGGGCGACATCGAGCAGCTGGCCCGTATCGCCTCGACCTACCCGAGCCTGGAGCGCTTCCTCACGGAATTGACCCTGGATCCCCCCGACGCCACCAGCGACCAGGCCGGGCCACCGCTACAGGACGAGGACTACCTCATCCTCTCCACCATCCATTCGGCCAAGGGCCGGGAATGGAATGCGGTCACGGTTCTCAACGTTGTCGATGGTTGCATTCCCTCGGATCTCGCCACCGGCAGCGTGGAGGAAGTGGAGGAGGAGCGCCGGCTGCTCTATGTCGCCATGACCCGGGCCAAGGATCTCCTGGATCTGGTGGTTCCCCAGCGTTTCTACACCGGCCAGCAGTCAGGGACCGGCGATCGGCATGTCTATGGCAGTAGGACCCGTTTCATTACCAACGCCATGCTGCCGAAGTTCGAGCAGATAGCCTGGCCGGTGGTTGCTCCAGGCACCCCCGGGGCCCCTGGCGGCCAACAGGTGGCGGTGGACCTGGCCGCCAGAATGCGGGCGATGTGGCGCTGAGCTCGCCGTCAGTTACGCGGCCGAAGCGGCCGGCAACCGGGGGTTGGATATCGGCCACTGGGGCCACTTGAGAAACAAAAAAGCCGCCCGGTTACCCGGGCGGCTTGCCGTTAAAGCTTCCGACGGTCACAGCCCCGTCCGCTTCTCCAAGGCTTCTGGATAGCGCGCCCCCTGCACCGTGATTCCGGCCGCCGCGCTATCGATTTCGGACAGCTCGGCGGCACTCAGCTCCACAGCCGTCGCTCCCAGGTTTTCCTCCAGCCGTTCCAGTTTGGTAGTGCCGGGGATGGGCACGATCCAGGGCTTCTGGGCCAGCAGCCAGGCCAGGGCGATCTGGGCCGGGGTGGCGTGCTTCTCAAGGGCCACCCGGGTCAGCAGATCCACCAGGGCCTTGTTGGCCTGGCGGGCTTCCGGAGTAAAGCGGGGGACGATGTTGCGGAAGTCGTTGGCCTCGAAGGTGGTGGTCTCGTCGATCTTGCCGGTGAGGTAGCCCTTGCCCAGGGGGCTGAAAGGCACCAGGCCGATGCCCAGCTCTTCCAGGGTGGGCAGCAGTTCATCTTCGGGCCGGCGCCACCACAGGGAGTATTCGCTCTGCACCGCCGTCACCGGCTGTACCGCGTGGGCCCGGCGGATGGTCTTGACCCCGGCCTCGGACAGGCCGAAGTGCTTGACCTTGCCTTCCCGGATCAGCTCTTTCACCGTGCCGGCCACCTCTTCGATGGGCACGGTAGGATCCACCCGGTGCTGGTAGTAGAGGTCGATCACCTCGGTTTTTAGGCGCTTCAAGGAACCTTCCACGCTCTGGCGAATGGTCTCGGGCCGGCTGTCCTGCACCTGCTGGCCGGCTTCCTGGCGGATACCGAACTTGGTGGCGATCGCCACCTGCTTCCGCACCGGGGCCAGGGCTTCGCCCAGCAGTTCTTCATTGACGAAGGGACCGTAGATTTCGGCGGTATCGAACAAGGTGATGCCCCGCTCCACCGCCTGGCGGATCAGGGTAATCATCTGGCCCCGGTCCGCCGGGGGCCCGTAGGCGATGCTCATGCCCATGCAGCCCAGGCCCAGGGCGGAGACTTCCAGATGGGTGTGGCCATTGCTGCCGAGTTTGCGTTTTTGCATTTTCGTACTCCTGAAAATCAACGAGTAGCAGGTGCTGCACCTGCACCGTATTGGGCGTCGCTCACCTGTTCCAGCCAATCCACCACCTTGCCGTCCAGGGCTTCGGCAATGGCGATGTGGCTCATGCCCGTGGTGGCTCCAGCGCCGTGCCAATGCTTGACGCCGGGGGGAATCCAGACCGTGTCGCCGGGCCGGATTTCCTGCACCGGGCCGCTCCACTGCTGCACCCGGCCGACGCCGGCGGTGACGATCAGGGTCTGGCCCAGGGGATGGGTGTGCCAGGCGGTGCGGGCCCCCGGCTCAAAGGTGACGGTGGCGCCGCCGATGCGGGCTGCGCCGCTACCCTTGAAGGGGGCATCGATGCGCACGGCTCCGGTGAAGGTGACGGTAGGGCCGACGGAGGAGGCCTGGGTGCCGGCCCGGGTGACGAGAACGGTGTCAGTCTCTGCCGCCAGGACACCGCTGGCCCCGGCAGCCCCAGTGGCTATGAGGCCCAGGGCCGAGGCGGTGGCGATGAGTTGTTTCATGATGGTTTCCCTTCAGGCCTTGAGGGAGGCCAGGTCGATGACGAAGCGGTACTTCACGTCGCTCTTCAGCATGCGGCCGTAGGCATCGTTGATATCCTGGATGGCAATCACTTCGATGTCCGAGGTGATGCCGTGCTGGCCGCAGAAATCCAGCATCTCCTGGGTCTCCTTGATGCCGCCGATGACCGAGCCGGCCACGGACTTGCGCCCCAGGATCAGGGGCACGGTGCTGAGGATAGGTTCCAGGCCGCCCAGGTAGCCCACCAGCACCAGGGTGCCGCTCAAAGCCAGGGTGGGCAGGTAGGGATTGACGTCATGGACGTAGGGCACGGTGTCGATGATGAGATCGAAGGTGTTCTTCACCGCCGCCATCTGGGCCGGGTCGGTGGAAAGGACGATGCGGTCGGCGCCCAGGCGGCGGGCATCCGCCTCCTTGCCCGGGGAGCGGGTGAAGAGGGTCACTTCGGCCCCCAGGGCTTTGGCCAGCTTGAGCCCCATGTGGCCCAGGCCGCCCAGGCCGATGACGGCCACCTTGCTGCCCGGCCCCACCTGCCAGTGGCGCAGGGGCGACCAAGTGGTGATGCCGGCGCACAAGAGGGGCGCCGCCCCGGCCAGGTCCAGGGACTCGGGCACCTTGAGCACGAACTTGTCGGAGACCACGATCTTTTCAGAATAGCCGCCGTAGGTGGGGCGGCCGTCGTGGCGATCCACGTCGTTGTAGGTCATGACGTGGTGGCCTTCGCAATACTGCTCCAGGCCTTCCTCGCAGGCGTGGCAGTGCTGGCAGGAATCCACCATGCAGCCCACGCCCACCGCGTCGCCCACCTTGAAGCGGGTCACCGCTGGACCAACGCTGACCACCTGGCCGACGATCTCGTGGCCCGGCACCATGGGGTACTTGCTGTTACCCCAGTCGTTCTGGGCCTGGTGCAGATCGGAATGGCAGACGCCGCAAAAGAGGATGTCGATCACCACGTCGTCGGGGCGCGGGTCCCGGCGCTCGAACTGGAAGGGTTCCAGCTCATCGATGGGGGAATGGGTGGCATAGCCGCGAACGTTCAGGGTCATGGTTTTTTCTCCAGGGAGGTTGTCGAATTGGGTGAGCTAGCGGGAGGGGTTACGGGGAGGCGAGACTTGAGGGCGATCAGCACTCCCGAGAGGGCGACGATCCCCATGCCGGCCACGCTCCAGGCGTCGGGCACGTGGTCGAAGACCAGCCAGCCAAGCAGCCCGGCCCACAGCAGTTGGGTGTAATTGAGAGGCGCCAGCAGGGAGGCCGGGGCGTGGCGGTAGGCAGCGGTGTAGAGGTAATGGCCCAGGCCGCCAGCGGCGCCCATGAGCAGGATGAGCAGGGCTTCCTGCCCGGTGGGCGCCTGGTCCCAGCTGCCCGGCAGGAGCAGACCGAAGGCCACGGCACCGACCAGGGCGGTGTAAAAGAGCAGCGTCACGGTGCGCTCGCCCCCGGCCAGCACCCGGGAGAGCAGTTGATAGACCACGCCCGCCGCCACGGCAGCCAGGGTGCAGGCCACCCCCAGGCCATCCAGGCCGCTACCGGGGCGCACGATCAGCAGCACCCCGGCAAAGCCGAGGACGGCCGCTACCCAGCCCAGCAGGCCGATGCGCTCCCCCAAGAGGGGCCGGGCCAGCAGCACCACGGCCATGGGGGCGAGGAAGTTGATGGCGGTGGTCTCAGCTACCGGCATGCGCTGGAAAGCCAGGCCGAGGAATAGGGAGGCCACTGCCAGGGACGCACCCCGGAGCAGCACCAGGCCAGGCCGATGGGCCTGCACCAAAGCGCGCCCTTCCCGGGGCAGCAGCAGGGCCAGCATCAGGCCGCAATGGACCAAATAGCGCAGGGCCACCACCATGGGCACGGGATGGCGGACCACCAGGAACTTGGTAGTGGCATCCATGCCCGCCAGCAACACCAGGGCAGCCAGGAGCAGTAGCACACCGCGGAAGGGGTGGGTCGCCCCGGCGGCGTCCACGGCTTGGGCCGGGGCATCGCTCTGCCCTGCCCGCTCACCGTTTCCTTGTGCGCCTCTTGCCTGCATTGCCCCGCTCCTGAAATTGCTTGCTGTCATCCCGGAAACAATCCGTTTCCGGCGATGCTTGCAATTTAGCAGCGGGGCGCTTTAATGATTAGATAGTAAGATTTGCATGAACTCATGAGCCACATTCATCAATGACCCGACAAAGCTTCGACGACCTCCTGGCCTTCATCACCGTGGCCCGCGCCCGCAGCTTCACCAAGGCGGCAGCCCAACTGGGCGTCTCCCAATCGGCCCTCTCCCACACCATCCGCGGCCTGGAGGCCCGGCTGGGCCTGCGCCTGCTGACCCGCACCACCCGCAGCGTGGCGCCGACCGATGCGGGGGAACGGCTGTTCCAGACCATCGCCCCCCGCTTCGAGGAAATCGAGGTGGAACTCTCCAGCCTCAGCGAACTGCGGGACAAGCCCGCCGGCACCATCCGCATCACCACCGCCGAGCACGCCGCCAACACGGTGCTGTGGCCCAAGCTGGCGAAATTCCTGCCCGACTATCCCGACATCAGGGTGGAAATCAACGTGGATTACGGCATGACCGACATCGTGGCCCAGCGCTTCGATGCCGGCGTGCGCCTGGGGGATCAGGTGGAAAAGGACATGATCGCCGTGCGCATCGCCCCGGACATGGCCATGGCGGTGGTGGCCGCCCCCGCCTACTTCGCCCGCCGTGCCATGCCGCAGACGCCCCGGGACCTGGCCGAACACAACTGCATCAATCTGCGCCTGCCCACCCACGACAACCTGCTGGTGTGGGAATTTGAGAAAGACGGCCACGCCCTCAATGTGCGGGTGGAAGGCCAGTGGATTTTCAACAGCACCACCCCACGCCTCAAGGCCGCCCTGGAAGGCCTGGGCATCGCCTACCTGCCCCGGGACCTGGCGGAGGAGCACATCCGCCGCGGCGAACTGCTCTCGGTTCTGGACGACTGGTGCCCCACCTACCCCGGCTACCACCTCTACTACGCCAGCCGGCGGCAATCCTCTCCCGCCTTCGCCCTAGTGGTGGAAGCGTTGCGGCACCGGGACTAGATCGGCAAATTCGTCACCGATGGATAGGTTGGGTGGTGCCTGAGCCTATGGGCTGATATGGGCCAAGGACATGAATTCCTAAGCACCACGGTATTGCAGGAACGCCAAATCGTAGTGGAGCAGGGCTGTCCGAGTTCGGCCAGATGCGGCAGTAGGGGAAAGCGTCCCAATGCAGCCGTTCGCAAAAGACCGGAGGCATGACATTTGGCTGGCCGACTGGCAAAATCAACGCGACATTGAACGAGTGCCGCGTATGACCGCCATCTATCCTCGTAAATATAGCCACCGATCTACCAGAAGCTTCTATTTGGAAGCTTTCCAGGCTGCCGCGTTTTCCAGCTTATACGGCATTCGGCCAACTTATACGGCAATTTTGCCGTCTACTTCACGTTGAGCGTCCGCTTCTATCCCCTGCGGGCTTCCGCTTTGGGTCGAACTGATACTCTCTCGAGCGGCGCTGAACGGCGCGTTGCAGCGCAGCAAGGGAATAGCGCAACGACCGCAGATTAAAAGCCCAGCCACCGGCTCTCACCACATCCAGCCGCGCTAGAATTATTCTGTCGCTTCCCTGGAAAGAAGGCGCTCCATGGATACCCTCCCTGCCCTGCCCGCCACTTATCGGGCCATGGTCCTGGACCGTCCGGGGCTGCCGCTGCGGCCTGCCATCCTGAATCTCGCGCTGCCGGGGCCAGGGCAGGTGCTGCTCAAGGTGGAAGCTTGCGGCGTCTGCCGCACCGACCTGCATCTGCTTGATGGGGAACTGCCAGACCCGGTGCTGCCCATGGTGCCGGGCCACGAGGTGGTGGGACGGGTGGCCGCCCTAGGCGAGGGCGTCGCCGGTTTCAGCCTCGGCCAGCGGGTAGGCGTGCCGTGGCTCGGCTGGACCTGCGGCGCCTGCCCGCCTTGCCGGCGCCAGGAGGAAAACCTCTGCGACAGCGCCCGCTTTACCGGCTACCAGATTGCCGGCGGCTACGCCGAATACACCACGGCCGATGCCCGCTACTGTTTTCCCCTGGATGAGCAGAGTTCGGCGCCCCATCTGGCGCCCCTGCTCTGCGCCGGCCTTATCGGCTACCGGGCCCTGCGCCTGGCGGGGGATGCCGAGCAGAGCCAGAAACTGGGCATCTACGGCTTCGGTGCCGCCGCCCACATCGTCACCCAGGTGGCCCGCTGGCAGGGACGGCAGGTCTATGCCTTCACCCGGGCCGGCGATGCCGCCAGCCAGGATTTTGCCCGGGCGCTGGGCGCCTGCTGGACCGGCGCCTCGGAGGAATTTCCGCCACAGCGACTGGATGCAGCCATCATCTTCGCCGCCGTCGGCCCCCTGGTGCCCCTGGCCCTCCAGGCGGTGCGCAAGGGCGGTACGGTGGTCTGTGCCGGCATCCACATGAGCGACATCCCGAGCTTTCCCTACGCCATTCTCTGGGGCGAGCGCACCCTGCGTTCCGTCGCCAACCTGACCCGCCGGGACGGGGAAGAATTCCTCGCCCTGGCGCCCCGCGTTCCCATCCGCACCGAAGTCACTCCCTATCCCCTGGACCAGGCCAACAAGGCCCTGGACCATCTGCGCCGGGGCGCCCTCCAGGGCGCCGCCGTGCTCGTTCCCTGAAGGAGCCCCCATGCACCTCACCCTGCCCCGCCGCCCCGCCTTAGTCTCCCTCGCCGCCCCAACGTTGACGCTGGCCCTGCTGCTGCCCCTCCCGGCCCTGGCCGGCACCACGGTGGATCTGGCCGCCAGCGCCAGCCGCCCGGCGGCCAACGACCTGGCACAGGCCACGGTGTTCGCCGAGGCCAGCGGCGCCGCCCCGGGAGAACTGGCCCAGAAGGTCAATGGCCTGATCGCCGATGGCCTGCGCACGGCCAAGACCTACAAGGGGATCAAGGTGCAGAGCGGCGGCACCCACACCTATCCGGTC
>DATEZY010000117.1:0-4356 GCA_035255085.1 Azospira sp.
AGCGGCGCCGCTACGCCCTCTCGGCCCAGCTGCCGCGCTAAGGATTTTGCCAACGAAAGGAAACACCATGTCCGTCTTCAGCGTCACCCTGCCCTCCGGTGTGGAGTGGATCCCCAACTTCGTCCAGAGCATCGACGACGAGAAGTGCATCGGCTGCGGCCGCTGCTTCAAGACCTGCGGCCGGGACGTGCTGTCGCTCATGGCCATGGACGACGAGGGCGAGCTGATCGCCATCGACGACGGCGACGACGACGAGTACGAGAAAAAGGTCATGACCGTGGCCCACCCGGAAAACTGCGTCGGCTGCGAGGCCTGTGCCCGCAACTGCTCCAAGAAGTGCATCAGCCACGCCCCGTCCAAGCTCTAGCCTCGACGAGAAACCCCACAGGCCGCCGCCATGGATGCCAGCCACTACCTCGCCCTGATGGACCTGGGGCACCTGGAGCGCCTGCCCCACAGCCGGGACGACGAGTACGAAGACCTGCTCGCCCTGCTCCAGGACCACGCCGCCGGGCCAGGCCGTGAGCCCCTGGCCCGGGCCGTGGCCCGGGGCTGCCTGGGGGACAACCACCTCTGGCAGGACCTGGGCCTGCCCCACCGCCAGGCCTTGTCGGAGCTGATGCAGGAACACTTCCCCCGCCTCTGCGCGCGCAACACCGGCAACATGCGCTGGAAGAAATTCTTCTACCTGCAACTGTGCGAGCAAGCCGAAATCCGCGCCTGCCGCGCCCCCTCCTGCAACGTCTGCGCCCACATGGGCGAATGCTTCGGTAACGAGGATGGCGTGCCGTTGCGGCAGATGCCTCTAGCGGCCCATCCCTAGGTCTGTTCCGGTCAACAGAAAACTGGATAGAAAGTGGTTAGGCTTGATGGGATTTAAGTGACTACACAGTTACTTCTTCATCCGACATATTCGACTCGTTCTCCATCTGGAATTGAGTCCATTCATGCTCAACTGCCGGATTCTCCCGAATCTGCTGCTCAATCCTGAGCGTTTCCCTGTAATCATGGGCTGCGGCAGCCATAGTCCAGTGTGCATTGATCCCTAGGGTTTCAATTTCCTGCCGAATGTCAGGAAGATTCAAGCGGAAGAATTCCTTGCGAGGATTGACCTTGTTCATTTGATGACGCAAGAAGTGCCGGTGGAGAGCCTTTTCCAAGCCGGGGGCATCTTCACTGTAAATCATGGCATGGATGTCGAATTCAAAGGGCACACTGGCATCCCCAAGCTCCCGAATCCGGTCACTCGGCTCCAACCGGCGAGTCATTCCGATTTTGAACACCTCTTCACCAAAGGAACCGATATTGGAAATCACATAGACGTGGCCTGAGCGAGTCTGCTGGGCCATAGATAGTGCCCTTTGGTTCTTCTCCTCAGCCGCCAACAGCTTCTGCTGCAATTCCTGTAGCTTTGCTTCATATTCGGCTTTCTGTGCCTCATTGGCCGCATCCACCTGGCGCTGGATCTTATCCATGGCCTTCTTAATTGAATCTTCTTCCTTGGCCGCCTCGTTGATGGCCCGTTCAAACTCTCGCCGGGCCCGCTCCTCTTCCCGCATCCGCTCCCGAATTTCGCGCTGCTCTTCCCGTTCCTTCTCTTTCAGGGCATACGCAGTAGCCCCCCATTTCAGTTCATTGAGACGGGCATCTAAGTATTCTTGGGTGATATGAGCATCCCGGAAGGCTGATCCATTGTGGTTAACCAGAGCGTAGGCATCTCTGATTTTCTGTTCTAGCTCACCGTGATTGTCAGCCTTCATGCGGGAAAGGATGGAGTCCACCTTGCCGTTGAAGGCGTCGGTGACGAACCGAATTGCCGTTTCTCGCCGGTTGGCCTCTACATACTCGCAGTCCGCAGCCCGTCCCGATCGAACCATTGCCTTACTTACCTCCCGGGCTTCTTTTAATTTCTTGCCGGCATCGTCGTAGCCGAATTCCTCTGCCAAATCATCCAGCAAGCTGTAGGTAGGAACGATGTAAGCATCCCCGTACCCCTCGATGAGGTTCTTCATGGCCTGGGCTGTTTCGGCAAATTCCTTGGCTCGACCCATAGCCGAAAAGGCCTCCCCTGCGATTTCCTCAGCCCGTTCCTTAGCGTTGGCTATGATCCGGTTCGCTTCTTCACCGGCGGCCGCCAGGCGGGCATCTGCCTGTTCAATCTTGGCCTTGGCTGCCTGGTTGGTCTCCTGACGTTGTTTGGCAGCATCCGCATTGGCTTGCTCAAGGGCAGAGGCAGCTTCAGTCAGTATTTCTTGGGCTCGGGCCTCGGCGTCAACAATCCCCTCGTACTTGGCTAGATCCTCTACTTTTTTGGCCAAAAGCTCCTCGGCCCTGGTTCTCGTAGCCACCTGGCTTTCCAACAGCCTAATGGTTTTGTCCCTCTCATTAATTTCCTGCTGTGAGTGGGAACGGATCCTTTCCAGCTCCCCATCAGATGCTTGCTTGGTCTTTACGAGCTTCAGCCAGAGCACCACTAGGCCCACCAGGGCGATGACGAACAGTAATTCCATAGCGGTTCCTTCGGTAGGTAATTCGGGGAGAGACGACAAGGTTCGGACAACAGCACCGACCAGCCACTATGTTACCCATATGGAATGTTTGTTGCGCTGGATTCTAAGTCGTATAGCGAGAGAAATCGGCGTAAGGCCAACCATTATCAATGGTCCATGACATTCAACCGCATTCCAGGCCCCGCGAGAAAACTACGGCTCCCCGCCGTTTTTGCGTAAGATTTCACATTCACACTGGTCTTGCGTCCGGGCGCGTTGCCGGGACCGCCATACAACACCCACCGTAGTGAATCGATGACCTCCACAGATTCCAGCAGCAACAGCCCCACTCCCACGCCCTTCATGGGCCTCGCGCCCTTCCTGCGCATGAGCATCGCCGGCACCGATCTGCGGCCCATCGCCCAGGAATTGCTGGCCAGCGCCGAGAGCGGTACGGCCGATATCAACCAGTGGATGAACCTGTCCATCGCCCTGCTCTGCCTGGAGCAGCGGGAGGTGGGCCTGGCGGTGCAGAACGATGCCCTGAGCCTGCAGCGGGTCTACCACCTGCCGGCGGCCCAGCAGCCGGCCAAGCTGCGCCTGCTGATGCTGATGGTGCCCGGGGACCTGGCGGCCAACACGCCTCTCGAATGCCTGCTGGAAAACAGCGACATCGAGTTGATCTTCTATTACCTGACCCACGGCGATCCCCTGGCCGTCCCGGTGCCGGAACACGATGCGGTGATCGTGGCCGTCAGCGAGGGCGATGAGAACCGGGCCCTGCTCACCTCCCTGGAGCAGGAGCTGGCCCACTGGCCCAAGCCGGTGATCAATCGCCCCCAGTACTTGCCCAACGTGGGCCGGGCCAAGGCCAGCGAACTGCTGCAGGGCATCCCCGACCTGGTGATGCCGCCGACCCTGCGCGCCTCCCGCCTGGCCCTGCAGGCCATCGCCGCCGGCGTCAATCCGCTGGCCCAGCGTTTCCCCGGCTGCGACTTCCCCGTCATCCTGCGCCCCCTGGGCTCCCATGCCGGGCGGGACCTGGACCGCATCGACGATCGCCAGGCCATGGCCGCCTACCTGGCCCGCATCGAGGGCAAGGAGTTCTACCTTTCGCCCTTCATCGACTACCGCGGCACCAACGGCCTGTTCCGCAAGATGCGCGTCGCCCTGGTCGATGGCGCGCCCTACGCCTGCCACATGGCCGTGTCGTCCCACTGGATGGTGCATTACGTCAATGCCGGCATGTACGAGGAAGCCGCCAAGCGGGAGGAAGAGGCCCGCTTCATGGAGACCTTCGCCGATTTCGCCCAGCGCCACCGCCTGGCCCTGGAGGCCATCCACCAGCGCACCGGGCTCGACTACCTGTGCATCGACTGTGCCGAGACGCCGGACGGCCAGCTGCTGATTTTCGAGATCGACCACGCTATGGTGGTCCATGCCATGGACACGGAACAGCTCTTCCCCTACAAGCAGCAGCACATGCTCAAGGTGAAGGACGCCTTCCGCGACTATCTGCTCCGCCTCACCGCTGCCTGATGCGGCCGGGCCGAGCAGCGATGCCATCGATCACCTCGATTTTCAGCAAACCATGACATTACAGAACAGCCTGAATTTCTCCGGCGGCCCCGGCGCCCTGCCGGAAGGCGTGTTGCGCCAGGTGCAGGAATCCATCCTCCAGGTGCCCGAAGTGGGCCTGTCGGTGCTCGGCATCAGCCACCGCTCCGACTGGTTCGCCGCCGTCATCGCCGAGGTGGAAGCCAACATCCGCACCCTGCTCGGCCTGCCCCCGGACTACCACGTGCTGCTGCTCCAGGGCGGCGCCACCCAGCAGTTTTCCATGGTGCCCATGACCCTGCTGCGGGGC
>DATEZY010000118.1:0-13725 GCA_035255085.1 Azospira sp.
CGGGAAACCTACGAAATCATGCGCGCCCAGGATGTGGGCTGGACCCAGAACAAGCTGGTGCTGGGCAAGCACTCCGGCCGCAATGCCTTCAAGACCCGCCTGGCCGAACTGGGCATCGAACTGGCGAGCGAGGAAACCCTCAACGCCGCCTTTGCCCGTTTCAAGGAGCTGGCGGACAAGAAACACGAAATTTTCGACGAGGACCTGCAGGCCCTGATGTCCGACGAAGTGGTGACGCCGGAGCTGGAGCACTACAAGCTGGTCTATTCCCACGTCTGTTCGGAAACCGGGGAAACCCCGGATGCGGCAGTTACCCTGGCGGTGGGCGGCACCGAGCACCAGGCCAAGGCTTCCGGCGGCGGGCCCGTGGATGCCACCTTCAAGGCCATCGAGAGCGTTGCCGGCAGCGGTGCCGAGTTGCTGCTCTATTCGGTCAATGCCATCACCACTGGTACCGACGCCCAGGGCGAAGTGACGGTGCGCCTCTCCAAGGGCGGCCGCATCGTTAATGGCCAGGGGGCGGATACGGATATCGTCATTGCCTCCGCCAAGGCCTATCTCAATGCCCTGAACAAGCTCCATTCTTCCCTGGAGAAGGTCAATCCCCAAGGGGGCGTGTGATGTCTTGATTGCCGCCGGCCCCTGAGGCGGCGGCAATTAGGCGGCTGTGCCTAGGCCCTCACCCTCGGGTGGGGGCCTGGTTTTTGGGCGGGCGGGTGAGGCGGGCGTAGGCCACGACGCAGGTGAAGAAAATCAGGGCCAGCAGGGTTTCACCCCCGGCCAGCCATTGGCCCAGGCCCTTTTCCGTGCTCACCCGCACCGCTCCCTCCATGACATAGAAGAGGATGAACAGGGAGCTCCACTGATAGGTATAGCGCCGTTCCCGGAGGATGCCGAAGAGGGGGGCTAGCAAGAGCACTGCCTTGAGGGCCAGCCAGGAGCCACCGCTATGCAATGGGGCCAGCCAGAGCTCCCAGGCCAGGCAGAGGAAAATAAGGGCAATCAGGGTGCTGCTGGCCGCAAGGGCAAGGCGTTTTGGCATAGGAAGCTGTGCAGGTGGGGTTTGGCAGGGGGCGGACGGGTGCCGTCTGGTAGCGTGGCTATTATAGCGGCAGTGTTTGCGAGAGTTTGAGGGATAAGGTTAGGGATAGGAAACGATGACAAGACGCAGGGTGAGTGGCAACAGGCGGAACGGTGGCAGAACCGGCGGCAGTTTTGTGGGGGAGGTGGTGCGGCGTTTTCGCGAGGAGCGCTTCGCCCAGATTGCCGGCAGCCTGGCCTATACCACCTTGCTTTCCGTCGTGCCTCTGGTCGCCCTGGTAGTGGGGGTGCTTTCCGTCCTGCCCTATTTCTCGGTCATCCTGGATCAGGTTAATCACTTCCTGGTACAAAACCTGCTGCCGGACAAGGCCGGTGCGGTGATCGCCAAATACACCCTGCTTTTTTCCGCCAAGGCTTCCCGTCTGACCTGGTTTGGCCTGGGGGTGCTGGCGGTAACGGCCCTGGTGCTGATGCTAACCATCGAGCGCACCTTCAATCACGTCTGGCGCGTCACCGCGCCCCGCACCATCGGGCAGCGCCTCAAGCTCTATGCGGTCATGGTGATGGCGGGGCCTGTGGTGCTCGGGGGGCTCTTCGGTGCCACGTCCTATGCGGTGACCACGTCCCTGGGCTGGTTCGACGAGCCCCTTTGGGTGCAGCGCTTCTTGCTCAAGGCGATTTCCGCCCTGCTGCTCGGCAGTTTTTTCGCCTTTCTCTACTTTGGCGTGCCTAATGTCCGGGGGCGGCCCCGGCATGCTCTCATCGGCGGCACCTTTGCGGCCCTGGCGATTACCCTGATGCAGCGGGGGTTCGAGCTGTATCTGGCCAAGGTGCCGTCCTACACCCTGATTTACGGCGCCTTTGCCGCGGTACCGATCTTCCTGGTGTGGCTCTACCTGTCCTGGCTGGTGGTGCTGCTGGGTGGCCTGATCGCCGCCACCCTGCACGGACGCAATCCACCTGCCGGCTAGTGTGGCGGGGTGTCCGGGACGATGGTGAAGACTTCCACGCTCCCGGTCTGCTCTTCCAGGGCGGCGGTATGCACTTCCCGCACTTCCAGGTTGTCCCGTTCGGTCAGCAACACCAGGGGGCCCTCGTTCTGCCTCAGGCTGCCGGCCGGTACCGCCAGGGCCTCCACCAGGCGTAGGTTGGGGATCTGGGGCAGCAGCAGGGCGGCAAGGTGCTGGTTGGTTTCACGCTGGGGAGCCACCACGGTGGCCGACAGGGCGTGGGGGGCGAGAATCTGCAGGCCGATTTCCAGGTGCTCGGGGTTTTCCGACAGGGCCCAGCGCACCAGGCAGACCTGCCAGTCCAGGGGCGAGCAGGCGGCCGCCTGGTCTTCCTGCCGTTCCGGACGCAGGGCGACGACGTCGCCGACCTGCAGGTCTCCCGGCGGTCCCGAGAGATGCATGAGGGCATAGCCATCGGGACTCTCGTTGGTGATCATCCAGTTGGACGTGTCGATGGCACTGGGGTCGGGAGCGCGCAGCAGGCGCCACAGTTGTTCCAGTCCGGAGCAGAGGGTGGCGCGGTAATTTTGCCGCCGGCGGTTGAAGCGGCGCCGGGCCGGGGCGCCCCAGAAACGGATCAGGCGTCGTAGTACGCTTTTGCCGGCCAGGGTGGCGGCAAACTCGGGGAGGCCCAATTGCCGGGGAAGGCGCCCCAGTTCCAGTTTGGTGAGCAGGTCCTGGAGGCGGGCTGCCAGTCGGTCGCAGGAAAACCAGGAGACTTGGGTTTCGGGCGGGGGGATACGGCGATTCAATGCTACTGCCGAGGCGTCCCGGTTCGGGTCGATCCAGAACAAGCCATGGTGCCTCTCGTCGGTGGCGCCGGTAAATTCCACCAGATTGCCGTACCGTCGGCTGATATCGGCGATGAAAATGAGCTCGTCGGAGGTGAAGGAGGCTGGTTGGGCGCAGCCCAGGAGCAGGGCGTTGCCGTATTCCTGGACGATGCTGGTAGGGGCGCCGGCCGGCGTTTCCAGGCTCAGCCCCCGCTCCTGGGCAATGACGAAGGTGCGATGGATGCGCGCCCAGATGCCGACTCCCGCGGGGGCGGCCGCGAGGGCGCTGATCAGCAGATGGCGGTAAAGCAGGTGCTGGCAGCGCCACAGGGTTTGTGCCGGTTGCGGACACAGGCCTTTGACCAGGTATTTTTCCAGGGGGTCGTCCAGGGTCGCCAATTGCCCCTGGACGAGGTGGTCGAGCAGGTCCTGGGTGCTTTTGACCATGCTGCGCACCCGCCGCGGCAGGGGCATGCCTGCTTCGCACAAGGTCGGGAGGAGGGCGCCGATGGCGGCCGTGGCCCGGTCATAAATCTGGCCCAGTAGCTGATGTCGTTGCTGGGGCGTTAAAGGCATTTCCGCCATGGTCAGCAGATGGCCGCGCAGGGGCTGCAGATCTTGCAGTGGGTCGGCGGGGGCGGGCAGGGCGAGCCAATCCTGGATCGGCTTGATGCCGTAAGGTTCGGTTGCGGGGGCGTTCAGGCTGTCGGGCGGCGCATCGCTCATGGCGGAACCTGGCGTCACGCCTGGCTCGGCGTGGAATAGTGAGAATGACTCATTATAGCGTGGTGCCCCAAGCGGATTTGGGCCGCTGATGCCTAAAATCCGCCCTTTGGGCCGGACGGTGGGGTCGAGAGTCGCTTGGGAATGGGGGGCTTGGGGTCCGGGCCCGCTTCGGGATGGGCGGGTGCTTGGCCGTCCCGTTGGGGCTGGCTGGTGGGTTGTGAATATCGGCTTGTTTTGTCGTGGTTTCTTGTTATAATCTTGCCCTTTTTCTGATTTCGGAAGAGAACAACGATGGTTGTCATTCGTCTTGCTCGCGGTGGTGCCAAAAAGCGCCCGTTCTACAACATGGTGGTCACTGACTCCCGCAATCGTCGCGACGGCCGTTTCGTCGAGCGCGTCGGTTTCTACAACCCGGTGGCTTCTGGCAACGCCGACAATCTGGTGGTCAAGATGGATCGTCTGACCTACTGGACTGAACAGGGTGCCCAGCTGTCCCCCACCGTGGCTCGCCTGGTCAAGCAGTTCGCTGCCAAGGCTGCTGCCTAAGCAACACGCCTCAATACGCCTGCTGTTTTGCCTGACTTGCCTGATACTGCCGCTAATTTCGTTGTCCTGGGGAAGGTAGCTGCTCCCTACGGCGTGCAAGGTTGGGTCAGGGTGCATGCCTTCGCCGACGATCCTCTGTCCTGGGCCAAAATGCCCCAGTGGTGGGTTGGCGAAGAGCGGGGCGGGGTCGCGACGGGCTGGTCGCCATGCAAGCTTATCCGTTGCCGTTGGCACGGTGGTGGCTTGGTGGCCCAACTCGAAGGCGTAAGCGACCGTTCTGCGGCGGAAGCGCTGCAGGGCAAACTCCTGGGGGCTCCCCGGGAGGCGCTGCCGGAAACGGCAGATAACGAGTTTTACTGGGCCGATTTGATCGGCCTGGAAGTGGTCAATTCCCATGACGAAATGCTCGGCCAGGTGGTTGGGTTGATCGAAACCGGCGCCAACGACGTGTTGCGGGTCGCCGGGGCGGACGGGGAAGAGCGCCTGCTGCCCTTTGTCGGGACGGTGGTGCTGGCGGTGGACAAGGAAAGCCGCCGTATCCACGTCGAATGGGAAAAAGATTGGTAGTGAGATTGGTAGTGAGATTGGTAGTGCCCGCGGTGGCGGAAATAGGGCAGGTGATGCGGGGCGGTGATGCCGGCATTTGATGTCGTTACCCTGTTTCCGGAGATGTTCGCTGCCGTCGCCCAGTTCGGCATTACCCGCCGGGCCAGGGAGGACGGCCGCTGGAGTCTGGAGGCCTGGAATCCGCGGGACTTCACCGAAGACAACTACCGTACCGTGGATGATCGGCCCTATGGTGGTGGTCCGGGCATGCTGATGCTGCCGGGTCCCCTGGAAAAGGCGATTGATGCGGCCAAAGCGCGGCAGCGTCAGGCTGGCGTGGCAAGGCCCCGGGTGGTGTATTTGTCGCCCCAGGGGCGTCCCCTGGACCACGCCACGGTAATGCGGCTGAAGGACGAGGCAGGTCTGATCCTGCTGTGTGGCCGTTATGAAGGTATCGATGAGCGTTTGATCGAGCGCTGTGTCGATGAAGAGGTTTCCATGGGGGATTTCGTGCTTTCGGGCGGCGAGATCCCGGCGATGGCCCTGATCGATGCCATCGTGCGGCAGTTGCCGGGAGTGCTCAATGATAGCGCCTCGGCGGAGCAGGATTCCTTTGTCGATGGCCTGCTCGACTGTCCCCATTACACCCGGCCCGAGGTGTATGAAGAAATGCCGGTGCCGCCGGTGCTGTTGTCCGGTCACCACAAGGATATTCGCCGTTGGCGGCTGAAACAGTCGCTGGCGCGGACCCGGGAGCGTCGCCCGGAGCTTTACGCCAAATGGCTGACGCAGCAGACCGAGGGAGGCCAAAAGCTTTCCAAGGAAATTACGCAACTCCTCGGCGAACTCGACAGAGAAGCGCAAGCGGAGCAATGCGGTGAGATGAAAAGCAGTTCTTAACTTTAGGAAGTACTCACATGAACCTGATTGCACAACTGGAACAAGAAGAAATAGCTCGCCTGATGGCGAACAAGACCATCCCCGCTTTCGCCCCCGGCGACACCGTGGTGGTGAACGTGAATGTGGTGGAAGGCGAGCGCAAGCGTGTCCAGGCCTACGAAGGCGTGGTTATCGCCAAGCGCAACCGCGGTCTGAACTCCGCTTTCACCGTGCGCAAGATTTCCTCCGGCGAGGGTGTGGAACGTACCTTCCAGACCTACTCCCCCCTGATCGCTTCCATCGAACTGAAGCGTCGTGGTGACGTCCGTCGTGCCAAGCTGTACTACCTGCGCGAACGTTCCGGTAAGTCTGCCCGGATCAAGGAAAAGCTGGTCCGCAAGCAGGGCTAAGCAATTCCTGCTGCATTTCTGCCTGGAGCAGAAAACTGAAGGGCGCCGCAAGGCGCCCTTTTTTTGTGCTTCCGAAGGAGGCGGGAGTTTGAACTGCCTCCCCAGGCAATCTGAAATACCCCGGGTCTTCTTGGGTCGTCTAGACCTGCTGCCGCTTGTCCTTCTCGATCAGGGCGTAGGCGGAGTGGTTGTGGATTGACTCGAAGTTTTCCGACTCCACCACGTAGGCATCGACCCGGGATTCGGCATTGAGCCGGGCGGCAATGTCGCGCACCATGTCTTCGACGAATTTGGGGTTGTCGTAGGCCTTTTCGGTGACGAACTTCTCGTCGGGCCGCTTGAGCAGGCCGAACAACTCGCAGGAGGCTTCGCCTTCCACCAACTGGACGAATTCCTCGATCCACATGAAGTCGTTGGTGCGGGCGGTGACGGTGACGTGGGAGCGCTGGTTGTGGGCCCCTCGCTCGGAAATCTTCTTGGAACAGGGGCAGAGGCTGGTCACCGGGACCACGATCTTCAGGGTGGAGGTGATTTCGCCGTGGCAGATGTCGCCAATGAAGGTCACTTCGTAATCCAGCAGGCTTTGTACACCGGAAACGGGGGCCGCCTTGTTGATGAAGTAGGGGAAGCTCATCTCGATGTGGCCGGTTTCGGCTTCCAGGCGCCGTACCATTTCCCCCAGCATGGCGGGAAAGGACTCCACCGACAGTTCCCGCTCCTGGCTATTGAGGATTTCGACGAAGCGCGACATGTGGGTGCCCTTGAAATTGTGGGGCAGCCCGACGTACATGTTGAACAGGGCGATGGTGTGCTGAATGTCGCCGCTCTTGTCGCGGACCTTGACCGGGTGGCGGATGGCTTTGATGCCCACCTTGTTGATAGCCAGTTGGCGCGTGTCGGCGCTGTTCTGGATGTCCGGCATAGCGTCGCTTGGGCTGGGGGGAGTGCTCATGGTGATTCCTGTATGGTGCGACCGCAACGCGGCAGCCCCGCCTGCCTTTAGGCGGCGCGGGTGGGGTGTTGGCTGATGGCCCGGACGATGCCCTGGCTATCCAGTCCCAGTTCGGCCAGTAGCAGGGCCTGGTCGCCATGGTCGATGAAGCGGTCGGGCAGCCCCAGGCGCAACAGGGTGGTGTTGATGCCCCGCTCTTCTAGAATCCGTGCGACCTCGCTGCCGGCGCCACCGATCAGCGCATTTTCTTCGACGCTCACCAGGAGGTCATGGTTCCGTGCAAGCTCGGCCACCAGGTCCCCATCCATGGGCTTGACGAAGCGCATGTTGGCCACGGTGGCGTCCAGTTCCTCGCCGGCAGCCAGTGCCGCGGGGACCAGGCTGCCGAAGGCCAGCAGGGCGACGCTACGGCCCTGGCGCAGGACCTTGCCCTTGCCGATTTCCAGCGCCGTGAGCGCCGTTTCCGGCGCCTTGCCGGTGCCGCTGCCCCGGGGGTAGCGCACCGCGCTGGGGCCATCGTGCTCGAAGGCGGTGGTGAGCATCTGCCGGCACTCGTGCTCGTCCGCCGGACACATCAGCAGCATGTTGGGGATGCAGAGCAGGTAGGACAGATCGAAGCTGCCGTGGTGGGTGGCGCCGTCGGCACCCACCAGGCCGCCCCGGTCGATGGCGAAGACCACCGGCAGGTTCTGCAGGGCCACATCGTGGATCAGCTGATCGTAGGCCCGTTGCAGGAAAGTGGAATAGATGGCAACCACCGGCTTCAGGCCTTCGCAGGCGAGGCCGGCGGCGAAGGTGACGGCGTGCTGTTCGGCGATGCCGACGTCGAAATAGCGTTCCGGATACAGTTCGGCAAAGCGCACCATGCCCGAACCTTCGCGCATGGCCGGGGTGATGCCCACCAGGCGGGTATCGGCGGCGGCCATGTCGCACAGCCAGTCGCCGAAGACCTGGGTGTAGGTCAGCTTGCCGCCGCCCTTGCCGCTCTGGATGCCGACTTCCGGCTGGAACTTGGATACCCCGTGGTAGAGCACCGGGTCCGCTTCGGCCAGCTTGTAGCCCTGGCCCTTCTTGGTGATGACATGGAGAAACTGGGGGCCCTTGAGGCCCTTCAGGTTCTGCAGGGTGGGGATCAGGGCATCCAGATCATGACCGTCGATGGGGCCGATGTAGTTGAAGCCGAATTCCTCGAACAGGGTGCCCGGGGTGAGCATGCCCTTCATGTGTTCCTCGGCCCGCTTGGCCAGTTCCAGCAGGGGCGGGGCGACGCCCAGGACCTTTTCCCCGGCGCGACGGGCGGCCGAATAGAGGCCGCCGGAGAGCAGCCGGGCCAGGTACTTGTTCAACGCCCCCACCGGCGGCGAGATGGACATGTCGTTATCGTTGAGGATGACGAGCATGTCGGCATCGGCCACCCCGGCATTGTTCAGGGCCTCGAAGGCCATGCCGGCGGACATGGCGCCGTCGCCGATGATCGCTACGGACTTGCGGCTTTCCCCCTTCTGCTTGGCCGCCAGGGCCATGCCCAGCGCAGCGGAGATGGACGTGGAGGAGTGGCCGACACCAAAGGTGTCGTACTCGCTCTCGCAGCGCTTGGGAAAACCGGACATGCCGCCGTGCATGCGCAGGCGCTCCATGCCCCGGCGCCGGCCAGTGAGGATCTTGTGGGGATAGGTCTGGTGGCCTACGTCCCAGACCAGGCGGTCATGGGGCGTGTCGAAGACGTAATGCAGGGCTACCGTCAGCTCCACTGTGCCCAGATTGGAAGACAGGTGGCCACCTGTCTTTGCCACCGATTCGACGATGAAGGCGCGCAGCTCCTCGGCCAGTTGTGGCAGCTGCCGACGCTCCAGGCGGCGCAGCTGGGCGGGTTCATCGATGCTTTCGAGGAGCGGATAGGCGGTCATGGAGGTGGCGATTCAGGGTGTGGGGCGGTGGGGGCTAGCGGCTCAGAACTTGCGGCTGGTGATGAAGTCTGCCAGCTGCACCAGCCGACGGCCGCGCATGCCAAAGCCGGTGAGGGCGGCCAGAGCTTCCTGATGCAGGTCCTCAGCCAGACGGCGGGCGCCGTCCAGTCCCAGGAGGCTGACATAGGTGGGCTTGTCGGCGGCCGCATCCTTGCCGGCTGTCTTGCCCAGGGTGGCGGTGCTGGCGGTGCAGTCGAGGATATCGTCCACCACTTGGAAGAGCAGGCCGGCCCGCTTGGCAAAGCGGTCCAGGCTTTCCCGGGCCTGGGTGTCCAGGGGTGCACCGCACAGGGCGCCGAGGAAGATGGCGGCGCGGATCAGGGCCCCGGTCTTGAGGGCGTGCATCAGTTCCAGTTCCGGCTGGGTCAGGGCGGTGCCCACCGAGGCCAGGTCGATGGCTTGGCCGCCGGCCATGCCGATAGAGCCGCTGGCGTGGGCCAGCAGGGCCACCATCTCCAGCTGCCGGGCCGGGTTGCCGAGGAACTCGCTCTGGGAGAGCAGGGCAAAGGCCTGGGTCTGCAGGGCGTCGCCGACCAAGAGGGCGGTGGGTTCGTCGTACTCGACGTGGCAGGTAGGGCGTCCCCGGCGCAGCACATCGTCGTCCATGCAGGGCAGGTCGTCATGCACCAGGGAGTAGACGTGGATCATTTCCACGGCGCTAGCCGCCACTTCCAGGGCGGCGGGAGGGGCGCCGGTCAGCTCCCCGGCGGCGAAGGCGAGCAGGGGGCGCACCCGCTTGCCGCCACCGAGGGCGGCGTAGCGCATGGCCTGGTGCAGGCGCTGGGGAATTGCGTCGGGACTAGGCAGGGCATGGGCCAGGGCGGCCTCAGTGCGGGCCTGGACGGTGGCCATCCATTCGGGGAAAGGTGTGGCGGCAGGGGGAAGTGCAGCGGGGGGCATGGGGGAGCTCATCGGGATTCGGCGTCGCCGCCATTCTGGCTGAAGTCGCGCAGGGCACCATTCTCCAGAATCTGCACCTTCTGCTCGGCAGCTGCGAGTTGAGCCTGGCAGTGTTTCAGCAGTTCCATGCCCCGGCGATAGGACTCCAGGGACTCTTCCAGGGAGAGGGTGCCACCTTCCATGGCCTGGGCAAGCTTTTCCAGTTCGGCCATGGCGGCCTCGAACTTGAGGTTGCCCAGATCGTTTCCGGTTGGCGGAGTGGTTTTGGCCATAAGAATAACCGGGTGAAACCCAAAAAAATAACTTATTCAGGGGCTTTTGGTCAAATTTGATCCGGGCTAGAATCCCGCCTTTGTTGATTTTCTTTGGTTTACTGCCTTAGATATTTTCCGGAGGTGTGGAGATGTCCGACATCGCATCCAGCGCCAAGCTCGCCCCTGCAGTTACTCAATTCCCGGTCGAATGGTATTTCGACGAAAAAATGTTCGAATTGGAGATGAAACTCTTTTTCGAGCAGGGGCCCGGCTATGCCGGCCACGAGCTGATGGTGCCCGGCTTGCATGACTTCCGGACCAAGGAATGGCTGGATCACGGTCGTATGCTGGTGCGCCAGCCGGACGGTGTCTATGACATGTCCAATATCTGCCGCCACCGCCAGGCCATCATGCTGCAGGGCTCGGGCACGGCCCAGAACATCGTCTGCCCGATCCACCGCTGGACCTACGATACCGAGGGCAGCCTGATTGGCGCCCCCCACTTCCCGGCCAATCCCTGCCTCAACCTGAACAAGGCCAAGCTGGAATCCTGGAACGGCTTGCTGTTCAAGGGACCCCGTTCGGCCAATGCCGATCTGGCAGGCATGAACGTGGCTGGCGAGTTCGATTTCTCTGGCTACAAGCTGGACCGGGTCGAGATGCACCAGTGTAATTACAATTGGAAGACTTTCATCGAGGTCTATCTGGAGGACTACCACGTGGTGCCCTTCCACCCCGGTCTGGGCAACTTCGTCACCTGTGACGACCTGACCTGGCAGTTCGGCGACTGGTATTCGGTGCAGCGGGTCGGCATCACTCCTCTGGACAAGGTCGGCTCCCCGGTCTACGGCCGCTGGCAGAAGGCGGTCAAGGACTACTACGGCGCCCGGGGCGAGGCGCCCCGCCAAGGCGCGGTGTGGCTCACCTATTTCCCTAATGTGATGGTGGAGTGGTACCCCAACGTGCTGGTGGTTTCCACCCTCATTCCCCAGGATGTCAACAAGACCATGAACGTGGTGGAGTTCTACTATCCTGAGGAAATCGTCGATTTCGAACGGGAGTTCGTCGAAGCCAATCAGGCGGCCTACATGGAAACCGCCATCGAGGACGACGACATCGGTGAGCGCATGGACCGCGGCCGTATGGCCCTGCTCAAGGAAGGTCGCAGCGAAGTGGGGCCGTACCAGAGCCCCACGGAAGACGGCATGCAGCATTTCCACGAGTTCTACCGCCGCATGGTCGAGCCCCATTTGAAGTAATATCTTCGGCCCGATCTCGGGGCGCCTGTGGGCGCCCCTTTTGTTTTCAGCTTTGGAAAGTCCGAACCCATGCAGTCCCTGTGGATGGTTGCCGCCGCCTTTCTTTTCTCCTGCATGGGGGTGTGCGTCAAACTGGCGGCCGAGGCGGGCTATTCCCCGGCGGAAATTGTCTTCTACCGCAATGCCATCGCCCTGGTGCTGATGAGCAGCAGCCTGCTGTGGGGCCGCCTGGACCCGCGCACGCCCCTGTGGAAATTCCAGATCTATCGGGGTGTCTCCGGCTTTATTTCCCTGATGCTGTATTTCTACGCCATCGCCTGGCTGCCCCTGGCCACGGCCGTGACCCTGAACTACACCTCCCCCTTGTTCCTGGCCCTGTTCCTGGCCGGCTTCTCCGGCAGTCGCCTGCCCCGTCCCCTGCTGGGAGCCCTTTTTACCGGCTTCGCCGGTGTAGTGGTGCTGCTCAAACCGACCTTCCATGCAGACCAACTGGTCGGGGGGTTGGTGGGACTGGCGTCCGGCGTTCTGGCTGGCCTGGCCTACTACAACGTCCGCGAACTGGGGCAAAAGGGGGAGCCGGAATGGCGCACGGTATTCTATTTCTCCCTCATCTCCACGGTTGGCGGCGGCCTGTGGATGCTGTTCTTCCAGTTCCATGTCATCACCCTGCGCGGCGGCTTATTGCTGCTGGGGGTTGGCATCTTTGCCACCCTGGCCCAGCTGGCCATGACCCGGGCCTATGCCCGGGGGCGCACCCTGGTGGCGGCCAGTCTGGCGTACACGGCCGTGGTCTTCGCCAGCCTCTTCGGCATGGTGTTCTGGGGCGAGGTTCTGGGCTTGTCCTCCTGGGCGGCGATTGCGCTGATCGTCCTCTCCGGCATGGCGGCCACCCGCGTCTCCCGCGCCAATCCGGCTGAACAGGATTGAGTGCTACACTGGCTTAAAGCCATAACCTAACGATAAAGCTCTACGGAGGAAGCCATGATTGTCACCGACCACCAACCCCACCTTGTTTCCGTGTCCGTGTTCGGGGAATTCACCCTGGCCGATTACAAGGAATTCGAGGAGCTGGTCAATTACAAGATCAAGTTCGAGGGGCCGGTCAGTCTCTTTTTTGACCTGCGCCAGATGGCTGATTTCACCCTCGACATGGCCTGGGAAGAGGTCAAGTTCTCCCGCGCCCATGCCAACGATTTCGAGCGCATCGCGGTGCTCACCGATAGTCAGTGGGTGACCTGGAGCGCCTGGTTGTCCCAGACTTTCGTCAGTGCCGACGTGCAGGTGTTCGACGACGAAGGGGCTGCCCGCGCCTGGTTGGCGGAAGAAAGCGCTCTCTGATGGTCTACACCACCCTGGTCGATGGCGTTGCCCTGGCTGCGCATCTGCAGGATCCGGGTTGGGTGGTGGTGGATTGCCGCCACGACCTGGTCAAGCCGGAAGCCGGGGCCGCCGCCTATGCCGCAGGCCACATCCCGGGGGCGGTGTTTCTCCATCTGGACCGGGATTTGTCCGGTCCGAAAAATGGCCGCAATGGTCGCCATCCCCTGCCTGCTCCGGAAATTCTGGTCCAACGTCTGGAGGCGGCCGGCATCAGCGACGGCACCCAGGTGGTAGCCTATGACGATTGCGGCGGCATGATGGCTGGGCGGCTATGGTGGCTGTTGCGCTGGCTCGGCCATGACCAGGTGGCCCTCCTTGATGGCGGGCTGCAGGCCTGGCTAAGCGGGGGGCAGCCTCTCGCGACGGACATCCCCCGGCCGAACCCCGGGCACCTGTCCTTGGCTTTGCGGGACTGGGTGGTGGGCGTGGATGACGTCCTGGCTGGCCTGGGTTTTGCCGGACGCTTGATTCTCGACGCCCGTGCGCCGGATCGTTTTCGCGGCGAAAACGAAAGCATCGATCCGGCGGCTGGCCATATTCCTGGTGCCCGCAACCGCTTTTTCCGCGACAACCTGGGGCCGGACGGCCGCTTCAAGCCGGCAGCGCAGCTGCGGCAGGAATGGACGGCGACCCTGGACGCTTTTACTCCCGCGCAGGTGGTGCACCAGTGCGGTTCCGGTGTTTCGGCCTGCCATAACCTGCTGGCCATGGAAATTGCCGGCCTGTCTGGTTCCCGCCTCTATGCCGGCTCCTGGAGCGAATGGTGCGCCGACCCTGGGCGCCCGGTGGAAAAATAATTGTCACTTGGGGTCAACCAAGGTTTGGAAGGGTGCGTTAGAACACGTACCAGCCCTAACCGACTGGACGAGTACCCGTTCAAACCATTAATGAGGTTAATAACATGACTAAGCTCCTGTCCGCCCTGGTTGCCACCCTGTTCGCCGCTTCCGTGTTTGCTGCTGATGCTGCCCCGGCTCCTGCCGCCGCTCCCGAAGCCGCTCCCGCTGCTGCCGCTGCTCCCGCTCCGGCCAAGAAGGTTGCCAAGAAGAAGGCCAAGAAGGCTGCTGCCAAGAAGGCTGAAG
>DATEZY010000119.1:0-18960 GCA_035255085.1 Azospira sp.
ACTTCCCGGCCGCCCCGACCGTCCATTGCCGACACCAGGCCGGACTTCTCCATTGCCTCGATCAGGCGGGAAGCCCGGTTGTAGCCGATGCGCAGGTTGCGCTGCACCAGGGAAATGGAGGCGCGGCGGGTCTTCAGCACCACCTCCACGGCCTGGTCGTAGAGGGGATCATTCTCGGGATCGCCATCGTCGCCATCTCCACCGCCGCCCTCGTCATCGCTGCCGGCACCGGTGAGCACATCCTCGATGTAATCCGGCGCCCCGGTCTGTTTCAGGTAGCTCACCACCTTGTGCACCTCGTCGTCGGCGACAAAGGCGCCGTGGACCCGGGTCGGGTAGCCGCTGCCCGGGGTCAAGTAAAGCATGTCGCCCTGGCCCAGCAGGGCCTCGGCGCCCATCTGGTCGAGGATGGTGCGGGAATCGATCTTGCTCGAAACCTGGAAGGAAATCCGCGTCGGAATATTGGCCTTGATCAGGCCGGTAATCACATCCACGCTGGGCCGCTGGGTCGCCAGGATGAGGTGGATGCCCGCCGCCCGCGCCTTCTGGGCGAGGCGGGCGATGAGTTCTTCCACCTTCTTGCCGACCACCATCATCAGGTCGGCCAATTCGTCGATGACCACCACGATATAGGGCAGTTCGGTCAGCGGCTCCGGGGTTTCCGGCGTGATGGACAAGGGGTTGGGAATTTTCTGCTCGGCCTTGGCCGCTTCCTTGATCTTGGTGTTGAAGCCCGCCAGGTTGCGCACGCCCATGGCGCTCATCAGCTTGTAGCGTTTTTCCATTTCGCCGACGCACCAGTTGAGCGCGTTGGCGGCCTGGCGCATATCGGTGACCACCGGCGCCAGGAGGTGAGGAATGCCCTCGTACACCGACAGTTCCAGCATTTTCGGATCCACCAGGATGAGGCGCACATCCTTGGGCTCGGATTTGTAGAGCAGGGAGAGGATCATGGCGTTGATCCCCACCGATTTGCCCGAACCGGTCGTCCCGGCCACCAGCAGGTGGGGCATCTTGGCCAGGTCGGTGACCGTGGGCAGCCCGCCGATGTCCTTGCCCAGGGCCATGGTCAGGGGCGAGGCCATGTCGTAATAGGCCTTGCTCGAGATAATTTCGGAGAGGCGCACCGCCTGGCGCTTGGGATTGGGCAGCTCCAGAGCCATGCAGGACTTGCCCGGCACCGTCTCGACCACCCGCACCGAAATCAGCGCCAGGGCCCGGGCCAGGTCCCGGGCCAGGTTGACGATCTGGGCGCCCTTGACGCCGGTAGCCGGCTCGATTTCGTAACGGGTAATCACCGGCCCCGGGTAGGCGGCCAGGACCTTCACCTGGACGCCGAAATCAGCCAGCTTGCGCTCGATCAGGCGGGAGGTGAATTCCAGAGTATCGGCCGCCGGCATGTCGGTCTGAGCTGGCGCCGGGTCCAGCAGGTGCAGGGGCGGCAACTGGCCGCCCTCCACCGCCTCGGGGAAGAGGGGCGTCTGGCGCTCCCGCTCGATGCGTTTTTCCACCTTGGCGGAAATCTGGATTTCCGGTTCGACAATTTCGATGCGCACCGGCTCGAAATCCTCCACCCGGGCCCGCTCCACCTCCACCACCGCCTCCCGCTCCCGGGCGACTTCCCGGCCGATGCGGCGGTCCTGCCATTTTTCTACCAGCCCGAAGACAAAGCCGTAGGCCATTTCCAGGCTTCCGCCCAGGCGTTCGAAGGCGGTCAGCCAGGACATGCCGGAAAAGAGACTCCAGCCCAGCACCACCCCGGCCAGCAGCACCATGGTGGCACCGGTATAGCCCAGGACGCGCTCGGCCGCAGTCCCCAGTTCCAGGCCCAGCATGCCGCCGGGAACGAGGGGCAGGGGCGTGCCCAGGGTGTAGAAGCGCAAGGACTCCAGGCCGCAGCTGGCAAGCAGTAGCACCAGGAAGCCGGCCGCGGCGATGTAGAGGGGACGCCGGTCCGAGCCGCGCAAGCCATCGAGGCGCCGATAGCCCCACCACACCAGGCCGAGCAGCAGGGCGACCCACCACCAGGCGGAGACGCCAAAGAGATACAGCAGGAGATCCGCCAGCCAGGCGCCAAAACGGCCCGCCGGATTGCGCAGCCCGTCCACTTGGGCGGCATGGGACCAGCCCGGATCTAACCGGTCGTAACCCCACAGGGCCAGGGAAAGGAAACCGGCGATCACCACCAGGGCGAGCCAGCGCGACTCCTGGAGGACGATGGCGATTTTTTCCGGCAGGGGACTGCTCTTATCGGCGTTATTGCGTTGGGACTTGGGGGCTTTGGCCATCGGCGGGGAGGGATAAAAACATTCGGCCGATTATAGCGCCCGCCATGGCCGGACGGACATCCGGCACATCAGGCGGCATGACAAAAGAACGGCCGACACCCTGGAAGCAAGGCTGTACGCCGCTCTTCAGACTTTTCTAAGTTTTCAGACTTCGTTGAGGAAAATTCGGCCGTCGCGGACTTCAATGTAGCCGCTGCCTTCCAGATCCTTCATCACCCGGCTGACCATCTCCCGGGAGGCGCCGATCATTTTGGCAATGTCCTGCTTGGTTAGTTTGCGCGTCACCACCCGCCGGCCGTCCTGCACGGCGGAAAATTCCAGAAGCAGCTTGGCCACCCGGCCAAAGACGTCCATCAGGGCCAGGCTTTCGATTTTCCGGTCGGCTTCCCGCAGGCGCTGCACCAGACTGCGCATCAGGTAGAGCGCGACGTCGAAATTCTCGGACAGGCAGCGGCGAAAATCGTGTTTGGCGATGACCAGCAGTTCGCAAGGCTCGGTGGCCAGGACGTTGGCCGACCGAGGCAGGCCGTCCAGCAGCCCCATTTCGCCGAAGAATTCCCCCGGCCCGAGGATGGCGAGGATGACCTCGCGTCCCTCCTCGTCGCTGTTCAGCACCTTGATGCTGCCGCTGATCAAGACATAGAGGGCGTCGGTCACATCGCCGGCACGGACGATGGTGGTATTGCGGCTGACCTTGCGGTAGCTCGAAGCCCGCGCCAGGTTTTCGAGCTCATCATCCGGCACCTGCTCGAACATCGGCAGCGTACGCAGAGTCGCCAGACTTAACCCTCTCCCTCCTTGCATAGACGGCCTTATGTTTATGGTCACGAAATGTCACAAAATTTTCGCCCGATTATATGTCAAATCTGTCGCACACCAACCGACCCGGCCCTTGGCGCCGGCTTTGGCTATAATTTTTCCTTTCGACCCCAACGAGAGAACAAATCATGACTGCCACTCGCCACCAGCGACTCCTCATTCTCGGTTCCGGACCCGCCGGCTACACGGCTGCCGTCTATGCCGCCCGGGCCAACCTGAAGCCGGTCCTGATCACCGGCCTGGCCCAAGGCGGACAGCTCATGACCACCACTGAGGTTGATAACTGGCCGGCGGATGCCGCCGGCGTCCAGGGTCCGGAACTGATGCAGCGCTTCGAGGAACATGCCCGGCGCTTCGAGACGGAAATCATTTTCGACCATATCCATACCGCCAAGCTGCAGGAAAAGCCCTTCCGCCTCATTGGCGACGCCGGCGAATACACCTGCGACGCGCTGATCATCGCCACCGGCGCCTCCGCCCAGTACCTGGGCCTGCCTTCCGAAGAGAAATTCGCCGGCCGCGGCGTTTCCGCCTGCGCCACCTGTGACGGCTTCTTCTACCGCAACCAGGCCGTGGCCGTGGTCGGCGGCGGCAACACCGCCGTCGAGGAAGCCCTGTACCTGGCCAATATCGCCAACCACGTCACCGTGATTCACCGCCGCAACAAGTTCAAGTCCGAAAAGATTCTCCAGGACAAGCTGATGAAGAAGGTGGAAGAAGGCAAGGTCACCGTGCTCTGGGATTCCACCCTGGAAGAAGTGCTGGGCGACGACTCCGGCGTCACCGGCCTCAAGGTGAAGAACGTGCACAGCGGCGCCACCCAGGAAGTGCCGGTGATGGGCGTCTTCATCGCCATCGGCCACAAACCCAACACCGAACTGTTCGAAGGCCAGTTGGAAATGGAAAACGGTTATCTGGTGACCCAGATGGGCCGGGCCGGCAACGCTACCGCCACCTCCATTCCCGGTATCTTCGCCGCCGGCGACGTGCAGGACCACATCTACCGCCAGGCCTGCACCTCCGCCGGCACCGGCTGCATGGCCGCCCTGGACGTGGAGCGCTACCTGGACGGCCTGGATCAGGCCTGATCCACACCAGCCACCCCATGGCTCGTCGTCCACCGGCAACTTCCGGCTCCCCCTTTCAGGTCCTGCGGGACCTGAAAGGCCGGCCGGATTCCGGCCCTCCTAGTACCAACAGCGCCACCGGCAAAGCCCGCGCCCCATCTACGTTCCAGGGCAGCGCTCCGCCAGCAGCGGCGCCCCTGGCCGGAGACGACACCGAGGCCTTGTTGGCCCAGGCTTTCGCCGGGGCCAAACCCCTGGCGGCGGACAATCACGCCCATCTGGAAAGAGCCAAGCCCGCCCCCCTGCCCCGCCCCAAAAAGCCGGAGGTAGCGGTGGAAAGCTCCCCGTCTCCTGGCCGGCAATGGATCGACCCTGACGACCCCTTGGCCCTGTTTCGGGCCAGCGTCGGTAAAGTCACCCCGATCAAGGACACTGGCCGGGCGGATATCGGCCCGCGCCCGTCGCGGCAACGCCGCCACGCCCAGGCTGCCGCCGACAGCGAAACGCCGCCGGAGATCTACATTCCCGATCTACCGGGTGATGACCCCAGCGCCCTCTTCCGCCTCGCCGCCGGCCCGGTCGCGCCCCTGGCCGACAAGAACCAGGCCATGCTGAACCGCCCCTTGCCGCCGGCGCGTCCCCTGCCACAGCCGGTGGAGACTCCCCCACTGGTACTCCCGGGCCTTTCCGACCGGCACCAGGAGGACCAGACCTCGTCCTACCTGCGCCCGGGTGCGCCGCGCCGGCTGCTAGTGGACCTGCGCAGGGGTCGCTGGCCAGCGGAGGCAGAACTGGACCTCCATGGCCTCACCCGGGACGAGGCCCGGCACACCCTGGGTATTTTCCTGGCCCAGCAGCAGGCCGCCGAGCGGCGCTGCCTGCGCCTGATTCACGGCAAGGGCCTGAGCTCCCCCGGCGGCGAACCCCTGCTGCGCAACCTCACCCGCAGCTGGCTCAGTCAGCATCCGGAAGTCCTCGCTTTCTGCGAAGCCCGCCCCCAGGACGGCGGCAGCGGCGCCCTGCTGGTGCTGCTGCGCAATCCCCTCAAGAGCACAAACAAAACGGGCTGACCCCAAGGGATCAGCCCGTCCTTTTTCGCCGCAGCCGGGCCGCGCCCGGATCGAATTACCTTGGCAGCGCCTTTAGATGGCCGCTTCGTCGGTCTCGCCAGTGCGGATGCGCACCACCTGCTCCACCGGCATGACAAAAATCTTTCCATCGCCGATCTTGCCGGTGCGGGCCGCCTTGACGATGGCGTCGATGGCCGGTTCCACATTGCTGTCCTGGACCACCACCTCAAGCTTGATCTTGGGCAGGAAATCGACCACGTATTCGGCACCACGATAGAGTTCCGTGTGGCCTTTCTGCCGACCGAAACCCTTGACCTCGGTCACGGTCAGGCCGGTGACGCCGATTTCGGACAGGGCTTCCCGCACTTCATCGAGCTTGAAGGGCTTGATCACTGCTTCAATTCTTTTCATGGGCTCTCCTTATTGTTTAATGCGCTACCACTCGTCAGCATACCGGTTGGTAATCGGATAGCGCCAGTCTTTCCCGAAACCACGCTGCGTCACGCGGATGCCAACAGGCGCCTGACGACGCTTGTATTCGCTGATCTTAAGCAGCCGTACCACCCGCCGCACGTCGGCCTCGGCATAGCCCTGGGCCACGATTTCCCGGGGTGACTGGTCCCGTTCCATGTAGGCTTCCATGATCGCATCCAGCACCTCGTAAGGCGGCAGGCTGTCCTGGTCGGTCTGGCCGGGCTTGAGTTCGGCCGAGGGGGCCCGGGTGATGATGCGATCCGGGATGATCTCGCCATGGCGGTTGATCCAGCGGGAGAGGCGATAGACAAAGGTCTTGGCCAAATCCTTGATCACCGCAAAACCGCCGGCCATGTCACCGTAGAGGGTGCAGTAGCCCACCGCCATTTCCGACTTGTTGCCAGTGGTCAGCACCAGGGCGCCAGTCTTGTTGGAAATGGCCATGAGGATATTGCCGCGAATACGGGCCTGGAGGTTTTCCTCCGTGGTATCGGCCTGGGTGCCGGCAAACTCCCGGGCCAGCATGTCCCCATAGACTTCCATGGCCGGGGCAATGGCGACTTCGTCGTAACGTACGCCAAGGGTTTGCACCAGCTGGCGGGAATCGTCCAGGCTGATCTGGGCCGTGTAGGGCGACGGCATCATCACCGCCCGCACCTTGTGGGCCCCCAGGGCTTCCACCGCGACCACAAGGGTCAGGGCCGAATCAATGCCACCGGAGAGGCCGATCACCACCCCAGGAAAACCGTTCTTGCCGATGTAATCCCGCACCCCAAGCACCAGGGCCTGGTAGACCTGTTCTTCCAGGGCAGCCTCCGGCGCCAGCACGGCGGGCAGGACATCGCCTCCGGCCAGGGTCACCAGGGTCAGGGCCTCCTGGAATTGGGGTAAGCGGGCACGCAACTCACCCTGGGCCGAAAGCACCAGGGAGCCGCCATCGAATACCAGTTCATCCTGGCCACCCACCAGATTGGCGTACAGAACCGGGATATGGGTCGCGGCGATCCGGTCCCGCAGCACCGTCAGGCGCTGGCCTTCCTTGTTCATGTGGAAGGGGGAGGCATTGAGCACCAGCAGGGCCTGGGCGCCAGCGGCATGGGCCTGCTCGGCCGCACCGGCTTCCCAGATGTCGGCGCAGATATTGAGGCCGAGCCGGACACCCTTCACTTCGATGATGCAGGCTTCGGTGCCGGCATCGAAATAGCGTTCTTCGTCGAAAACTTCGTAATTGGGCAGGCGATGTTTGCGATACACCGCCTGTACCCGGCCACCGAAGAGGTAGGAGGCGGCATTGTAGCGGCGCCCCTCATGCTCCTCCGGGTGTCCCACCACGATCCCGATATCGGGCAGGGCGGCAGCGAGGTTCAGCAATTCCCGGGCGCAGGCCCGGTAGAAATCGGGGCGCAGCAATAGATCTTCCGGCGGATAGCCGCACAGCGCCAACTCCGGGGTAAGAACCAGATCCGCCCCCTGGGCCGCCGCCCGACGTGCCGCGTCGGCAATGCGCGCCGCGTTGCCGGCAAGGTCGCCGAGCACGGCATTGATCTGAGCAACGGCTACAACCAGACCGGACATCAAAATCTCCACAAACAAGCTGCCCCGGAGGCCTGCCCGGGGCAGCGAGCAGCATTAGAAGCGGGGCTTGTCGCCGGAGGCTTCGTAACGGGCCACGCCCTCGGTGATTTCCTTCTTGGCGGCTTCCAGGTCACCCCAGCCCTTCACCTTGACCCACTTGTTGGGTTCCAGATCCTTGTAGTGCTCGAAGAAGTGCTCAATCATCTTCGGCAGCAGGTCGGGCAGATCGGAGGTTTCCTTCACGTTGTCGTAAAGGGAAGTCAGCTTGGAAACGGGCACGGCCAGAACCTTGGCATCCATACCGGCTTCGTCTTCCATGTGCAGGATGCCGATGGGGCGGCAACGCACCACCACGCCGGGGTGCAGGGGATAGGGGGTGACCACCAGCACGTCCACGGGGTCGCCGTCGTCGGACAGGGTGTGGGGCACGAAGCCGTAGTTGCAGGGGTAGTGCATGGGGGTGGACATGAAGCGATCCACCAGCACGGCGCCGGAATCCTTATCCAGTTCGTACTTGATGCCGGGGGCACGGGCGGGAATTTCGATGACCACGTTGAAATCGTTGGGAACGTCCTTGCCGATGGACAGATTTTCGAGGTTCATTGTTGTGAGTCTCCTTGGGAAAAACGTGATTATACGCCAGGCCAATGGTCGTCCCGAAACCGCCCCGTACGGCGTCCTGAAATGCCCTCTTCATCGCATGGACAACACCCGCTGACGTTGACACCTTTTGATACAAATTCGATAATGAGAATCGTTGTCATTTACAAAATAAAAGGAAGCTCAACAGACCATGGGCGCCGACGCTGCTTTCCTCAATCCGCTCGCACCGGCCAAATATCGGGTCCATGCCGCATCCTGGGTGCTAGCCGCCCTGGCTCTGCATGGCGGCGCCCTGGCCTGGATCGCCATGCTCCCGTCGACCGGTGCGCCTCCCTTACCGCCAACAGTTATCAGCCTGGCCCTGATCAGCCCCGCCACCCGGCTTCCGACCGCCCCAGCCAACTCAGCCAGCCCGGCCCCACCGCGCCCAAAATCAGCGACGCCCGTCAGGCAAAACGCTGCACCGCAAGAAGTCGCAGCGACGCCGGCCCCAACGGCTGCACCACCCGCACCGGCATCCCCCAGCAACGCATCCACCCAAGCCCCGCCCCCCTTGGTTGCGGCCCGCTTCGATGCGGACTATCTGCAGAACCCCGCCCCAGCCTACCCCCCTCTGGCCCGACGCCTGGGAGAACAGGGGCGGGTTGTGCTGCGCGCCCGTGTTCTGCCGAGTGGCCAAGCCGAGGTAGTGGAAGTGAAAAGTACATCCGGCAGCCCCCGCCTCGACGCTGCGGCCCTGGAGGCGGTACGCCGTTGGCGCTTCCTACCGGCCCACCAGGGGGACGAAGCTGTTCCGTCCTGGGTCGTCATTCCGATTTCCTTCAGTCTGGAGAACTGATTCCATGCAAGCATCCTTCAATTTCGCCACCTTCTGGAACCAGGGCGACGCGGTTTCCCACGGCGTGGCCCTGCTCCTGTTGCTGCTCTCCGTGGCCAGCTGGGCCGTCATACTGGGCAAGGGCTGGCACCTCTGGCATCTGCGCCGTCACGCCCCTAAGGCCCAGGAGAACTTCTGGCTCGCCCCTAACTTGGAAGACGGCCTGAACCGCCTGACACCCGCGCCCCCTTTCGCGGACCTGGCCAGGCGCGGTGCCCAGGCGGTACAACATTTCCAGAGCCACGCCAGCGATGCATCTCATCTGGACGCCCACCTTTCCGCCGGCGAACTGGTGACCCGAGCCCTGCGCCAAGGCATCGGCCGCAGTTCCAGCCAACTGGATAACGGCCAAACCTTCTTGGCCTCCATCGGTTCCACGGCTCCCTTCATCGGCCTGTTCGGTACCGTCTGGGGCATCTACCACGCCCTCGCCACCATCGGCATCACCGGGCAGACCAGCCTGGACAAGGTCGCCGGCCCCGTAGGCGAGGCCCTGATCATGACCGCCGCCGGGCTCTTCGTAGCCATCCCGGCAGTGCTTGCCTACAACGCATTTAACCGCAGCCTGCGGGTAATCGGTGGGGACCTGGATGCTTTCGCCCATGAACTGCACACCTTCCTGACCACCGGCCATCCCATGACCGGAAGCGTGGCGCAGGGTCGTGGCCAGGCCGGACCATCCCCCTCCAGGCCCCAACGACTGGTCGAGGTGGCATAAATGGCTTTCGGTAATTTCGAATCAGGGCCCGGCCAGCCCATGGCCGACATCAACACCACGCCCCTGGTGGATGTGATGCTGGTACTGCTGATCATCTTCATCGTCTGTACCCCTCTCATGACCCAGGCTATCAAGGTAGACCTGCCCCAGGGCACAGCTGCGCCTCTGGATGCCAAGCCGGAAACCGTGCGACTGGCCCTGGATGCCGCCGGCACGCTGTACTGGAACGAACGGGAAGTGAGCAACGCCGACCTGGCTCCCCGACTGGCTACGGCTGCCGCCCAGCAACCCCAGCCCGAAGTGCATCTCTCCGCCGACCGGGAAACCCGCTATCAGCGCCTGGCGGAAATCATGTCGGCAACCCGGCAGGCCGGCATCGTCAAGCTCGGTTTCGTCACCCAACCCGGAGGCAGCCATGAATCACCATGATGAACTTAAGCCCACCCTGGCGGTGGTTACCCTGGGCGCCCCGCCGCCCGGCCAGTCACCGGTGGTCGCGAGCGGCCAGCTGTTCCGCCACGGCAACCTCCTGCGCATCGAACATGCCGGCCAGTGCTACCAGCTGCGGGTAACCCGCGAAAACAAGTTGATCCTGACCAAGTAGGCAAGGCTGCGCGCCTTCCCTTTAACGTTTCACCCTCTCGCACCGCTCAGCCAGCCCGCGCCATTCCAGGCGCCAGCCAGCCACGCTTTTTCCAACCCGGGCGGCCCGCCGCCCTGAACGTGGCTATCGCGATGAAACTCACTGTCTTTTCCCGAGTCTGGCACCGCCGCCTGGGCGCGATCCTGGCTCTGCCCTTTATTTTGGCAGGCCTCACCGCCATCCTCCTGGCCCACGCCAAGGCCCTAAATCTGCGCGCCATCCCTGCCGACGCGGCCCTTTCCTGGCTACCGGGTTACGCCCAGCCCTCCCGCTCCGCACCGTCAGCCTCGCCAGCTCCGGAACTGCGTGGTTACCTGACGGACGGTGACGGGCGGATTCTGGCGGCAAGCCGCAGCGGCCTCTACCAATTCGATACCTCAGCCGGGGAGTTGCAGGCGACAGCTATGGTCGGCATCCCGCCTGGCGAAATCCGCCTGCTCACCGCTACGCCCGTCGGGGTAGTCGCCCTGGCAAGCGGCGGCCTCTACCGGCAGGGGCGGAATGGCTGGCAATTGCTGCTACGGGGCGACATCCAGGGCCTCTCGGCGGGGCAGGATGGCACCCTCGCGGCCGCCCTGAGAGACCGGAGCCTGCTGCAGAGCACGGATGGAGGCGCTTCCTGGCAAACCATAGCCCTGCCCGCTCCGCTGCCGGCAACGCTTGAGCCCCTCACCCTGGGCCGCCTGGTGCGGGACCTCCACACCGGCGCCGCCTTCTTCGGCAAAAAAGGCGAATGGCTGTGGATTGATCTCCTCGGCTCCATCCTCCTGTTCCTTGGCCTGAGCGGCGCAACCCTGTGGACCCATGCCCGCCTACGGCGCCTGTCCAAGGCTGGTCCGGCCCCAAACGCCGTAGTCATTCCCACCATCCACTCTTAAGCCAGTCAAGTTTTCGCGAATAGTTTTTAACCGCAGCCAGCCGCCTACGGGCCCTAAGCCAGCCACCCCAGTCTTTTGGAGTTTTCCTCATGAAACGAATCGACGCTGCTACGCCGCGGGGCCCTTCGGTCCCCTTCCCGCCCTTCCGGCCGGCTCCCATGGCCCTGCTCATCGCCACCCTGGCCGGCGGCGCCTCCCTACCCGGATGGGCAAATACGAACGACAGCGACCTCCCCCAGGTCAATGTGGTGGGACAGGCCTACCAGGAGCGCTCTGACGGCCCGGTCCAGGGCTATCGGGCCACCCGTTCGGCCACCGTTACCAAGACCGATACAGCCCTGCGCGATGTCCCCCAGTCCGTCCAGGTGGTGCCCGAATCACTGGTCAAGGATCAGGGCATGCGCAGCATGGCCCAGGTGCTGCGCTACGTTCCCGGCACCTCCATGAATCCGGGAGAAGGGGGCCGCGATCAGCCCGTGCTGCGCGGCATCAGCACCACCTCCGACTTCTATGTGGACGGCGTCAGGGATGACGCCCTGTATTTCCGCGACCCCTACAATGCCGAGCGCATCGAAGTACTCAAGGGCCCCAGCGGCATGACCTTCGGCCGCGGCGGGGCAGGTGGCATCATCAACCGTGTCACCAAGACGCCGCTGGAAACACCCAAGGCCGAGGTCGAGGCCAGCATCGGCAGCCATGACTCCAAACGCTTCAGCGCCGACCTGAGCGGCCGCCTCTCGCCCACCGCCGCCTACCGCCTCAACGCCATGACCGAGGATTCAGGCAGCTTCCGCGACGGCGTCAGCCTGCGCCGCAGCGGCATCAACCCGGTGCTCCAATTCACCCCGGGCGATGCCACCTCCCTGATCCTCAGTGCCGAGCATTTCGAGGATCGCCGCACCGTGGACCGGGGCATCCCCTCACGCAACGGCCAAGCCTACGAGACGAACCGCAGCACCTTCTTCGGCAACGCCGCCCAAAGCCCCAGCCAGGCCATCGTCGACTCTCTGGGAGCCCGCCTGGAACATGCCCTGGGGTCGGACTTGGCCCTGCGCAACACTTTCCGCGTCACCCAGTACGACACCCTGCGCCAGAACGTCCAGCCCAACAGCGCCGTGAATAACGCCGGCAAGGTCAGCATCACCGCCTACAGCCAAGCCAACCAGCGCACCAACATCTTCAACCAGACCGAGCTGGAATCCCGCTTCAAGAGCGGTGGTCTGGAGCACGTACTATTGGCCGGCGTGGAACTGGGCCACCAGGAAAGCGACAACACCCGCCTCACTGGCTACTTCGGCAACGCCACCAGCACGCTGGTAAACGCCAGCGCCCCCGTGGCCACGGTCACGCAATGGAAAGCCCAAGCCAGCGACACCAAGAACCACGTGGTCGCCGATATCGCGGCCGTTTACCTGCAGGACCAGATCACCCTGACGCCCCAGTGGAAGGCCGTGCTCGGCCTGCGTCACGACACCTTCCGCGTCGCCGTGGACGATCGCACGACAGCCAACGCCGACCTCGCGCGCACCGACAGCGACTTCTCCCCCCGGGCCGGGCTGATTTACCAACCCAATGCCGTCTCGTCCTACTACGCAAGCTACAGCTACGCCTTCCTGCCCAGCGGCGAAACCCTCGCCCTCGCCAGCAACAACAGTGAACTGGAGCCGGAAAAAGCCAAGAACTGGGAATTGGGCGGAAAATGGGATCTCACCTCGAGCCTCTCCGCCACCGCGGCCCTGTTCCGGCTGGATCGGGCCAACGTCAAGGCTGCCGACCCGGCCAATCCGGGGAAACTGCTGCTCTCCGGCCTGCAGCGCACTGAAGGGATGGAAGTGGGTCTTCAGGGCCAAGTGACCCGCAACTGGCAGATCTATGCCGGCTACGCCAACCTGGACGCCCGAATCGAGAAGAGTACCGGTTCCGGTAGTAGCGCCATCCCGGCCGGCAACACGGTGGCCCTGGTGCCACGCAATGCTGCCTCCTGGTGGAACAAAGTCGACCTCGGCGCCGGCTGGGCCGTCGGCCTGGGTTTGGTGTATCAGTCCAGCGTCTATGCCAGCAGTGCCACCAACGCCGTCACCCTGCCCGCCTTCACCCGAGCCGACGGCGCCATTTATTACCAGATCGACAAAAAAACCCGGCTGTCACTCAACGTGGAGAACCTGTTCGATCGCCACTATTACGCCACGGCTGGCGGCGACAACAACATCATCGTCGGCGCCCCCCGTGCCGCCCAGCTGACCCTGAGCACGCGTTTCTGAGCCAAACCAGCCCGGCCGCCCAGCGGCCGGGCTCCCCCATCAAGCGAAGTCTATCCCTGGCGCCGCGAGCATCGGCGAGGCAGACAGCATAACGTAATTGACACAAGAATCATTCTCATTTAGATTTGCAAAGACTCAGCCGGCACCGGCACCAGAAATCTCCGTCATTCCACTTGCTCAAGAGTCCCTGCCATGAAAAATCCCATCGCCAAGCCCCTGACCCGCCTTCTAATCGCCCTGGCGGTTTCCTGGTCCGTTTCCGCCGTTGCGGTGGAGTACCCCATCGGCACGCCGCAACAGCGGGCCGGCATGGAAATCAGCGCGGTCTATCTGCAGGCCGTGAATATGGAGCCGGACGGCATGATGCGCCGGGCAGAAGAGTCGGATATCCACATCGAGGCGGACATCCGGGCCCTGGCGAACAACCCCAACGGATTCGAGGAAGGCCACTGGATCCCCTACCTGGTAGTGAAGTACGAAGTCACCAAGGTCGGCTCCGAGCAGAAGGTCAGTGGCGAATTCATGCCCATGGTGGCCAACGATGGCCCCCACTACGGTGACAACATCAAGCTCTTCGGCCCGGGCAAGTACAAGGTCAAATACACCATCCTGCCGCCCACTGAAAACAAGCACGGTCACTTCGGCCGCCACACCGACCGCCTGACCGGCGTGCGCCCCTGGTTCAAGCCCTTCGAGGTGGAAAACGAATTTACCTTCGTCGGCATCGGCAAGAAGGGCGGGTACTAAGCCATGGCTTGCCCCCGCCCAAAGTTGGGACACCGCCAGCGCCCCCTGGCGCTGCTGACAGCGGCCCTGCTCGCCGGCAGCACCCCGGCCCTGGCCGCACCGACCGCAGATGGCCAGCAGGCCGAGCTGCTCAAGTTGCTGGAGAAAATGAACAGCCGGCTGGAGAAGCTGGAAAAGCGCAACGCGGAACTGGAAAAGCAGCTCTCTGCCACGCCAGCCGCCCCGGCCACCCATGCAGCCCCCGCCCTGGAACAGCGCGTCAAGACCCTGGAAGAGCAGAACGCCCGCATTGCCAAGGGCCTGGACAGCGACGAGGTGAGCCAGTACGAGCCGGAACTGACGGCCCGCCTCAAGGCCGTGGAATACCAGTCCCTGGACATGCTCAAGGCTGCCCGCACGGTGGAATCCCTGGAGGGCATTACCGCCGGCATCAGCCTCACCACCGTAGCCCAGAAGCCCGTCGGCATACCCAGTGGCGCTGCCGTCAGTGGCAGCCAGCTCAACTACCGGGGCGACGTCTTCGTCTCCCTGCCCCTGGCCAATATCGGTGACACCGAGAGCCGCATCTTTGCCCAGTTCCGCCTGGGCCAGGGCCAGGGCCTGAACGGCATGTCCACCTACGCCAAGCCCAACGCCAGCGCCTTCCGCGTGCTAGGCACCGAGCCCGACAACTCCGTGGCGGTGCTGGGCCAGGCCTGGTACCAGGCTACCATTCCCCTACCCTTCGGCGGCTACAAGCCCCGCTCCCGGGAAAAGCTGGAGTTCAACTTCGGCAAGATGGACCCCTTCGTCTTCTTCGACCAGAATGCCGCCGCCAACGACGAAACCCGCCAGTTCCTCAACACCGTGTTCGTACATAACCCGCTGCTGGACGCGGGCGGCGACATCGGCGTAGACGCCAACGGTTTCGCGCCGGGCGTGCGCCTCTCCTACTACAACGAGACCGAGAAACCGGAGACCTGGCGCTTCTCCATGGGGGTCTTTGGCGCCGGCGCCAAGGGGGCGACCTACACCCGTTCCTTCAGCTCCCCCATGGTGATTTTCCAGGCCGAAACCCAGCGCAAGTTCTTTGAGGGCTTGACGGGCAACTACCGGGCCTACTACTGGCGCAACGGCCAGGCCGTGTCTTTCGCCGGCGCCGAGGAAAAACACTCGGGCCTGGGCCTGTCGGCCGACCAGCGCATCGGCGACGCCGTCACCCTGTTCGGTCGCTACGGCCAGCAGCTCACCGGCAAGGTACGTTTCGACCGGGCCCTGACCTTCGGCGCGGAACTGGGCGGTTCCTACTGGAACCGGGGCGGCGACTCCCTGGGCCTGGCCCTGGGTCTGCTGCGAACCAGCAAGGACTTCGCCGGCGATTCCGTCCTGGTCGATGCTGACGGCGACGGCATCCCGGATTACGGCTTCAACGCCCAGGGCGCCGAGCGGGTAGCGGAAATCTATTACCGCTACCGCATCAACAAGCAGTTCGAGCTGTCCCCGGACTTCCAGTACCTGGGCCGGCCCGGCGGCAATCTGGCGGCCACCCCGATCAAGATTCTCGGCCTGCGTGCCCAACTGACCTTCTAAGGAGTCGTCATGCGTATTTCCCTCCTGATCGCCGCTGCCGTCCTGGGCGGCACCCTGTTCTCGGAGCCGGGGCACGCGGAGGAACTCCCCGCATTCCAGATCGTCGCCAAGGACGGCAAGCTCATCCCCAACCGCCTGGAGGTCCCGGCGGGGAAGAAGCTGAAGCTGTTGCTCAAGAACGAGGGTCCGGGGCCGGAAGAGTTTGAGAGTGCGGCACCGCGGATGGAAAAAGTCCTCGCCGCGGGGGCCAATTCCTTTGTCGTTGTACAGCCCCTGCAGCCCGGGACCTACCGCGTTTTCGGCGAATTTCATCCCAACAGCGCCGAGTGCCTGTTGATCGCCAAATAACGAGGCAGCCATGCCCAAGACCCTGATCATCCATGCAGCCCCGCCAGCCACGCCGGCCACGCCAGAGATGGCATACCAGCCCCGCCAGCTACGCCTTGAACGCTGGCTACAGATACTGGGCACGGGCATGCAGCGCCACGGAGCCACCATCCGCGCCATTCAATGGGCGGTGGTGGTTTTTTACTTCTTCCTGGTGGCGGCGCCGGCTTTCCTGCCATTGCCGGAGGACAGCGCCAGCATCGTCAACAACCTCACCCGCTTCGCCCAGTTTCTTTTCTGGGGCATCTGGTGGCCCTTCGTCATGGTCAGCATGCTGCTCCTGGGGCGGGTGTGGTGCGGCGTGTTCTGTCCCGAAGGCACCCTGACCGAATGGGTCAGCCACCGGGGCCTCAACCGTCCCATCCCGCGCTGGCTGAAATGGGGCGGCTGGCCCTTCGTCGCCTTCGTGTGCACCACGGTGTTCGGTCAGCTGGTGAGCGTCTATGAATACCCCAAGGCTGCGCTGCTGGTGCTAGGCGGTTCGAGCATCGCCGCCGTAGCCGTGGGCCTCGTCTACGGCAGGGGCAAGCGGGTGTGGTGCCGCCACCTGTGCCCGGCTTCCGGCGTCTTCGCCCTGCTGGCCAAGGTGGCGCCGGTGCATTTCCGCGTGGACCGGGCTGCCTGGGATAGGGCCCAGACTCCGGGAAAACCGGTCAACTGCGCCCCCCTGGTGGATATCCGGCGCATGACCGGCGCCTCCGATTGCCACGCCTGCGGCCGTTGCGCCGGACACCGGGAGGCGGTACAGCTGGCGCCCCGCCGCCCCGATGCGGAAATCCTGGCGAGCAAGCCGGAACAGGTGAGCACCGGCGAAGCCATGACCCTGCTGTACGGCGCACTGGGCATCGCCACCGCCGCCTTCCAGTGGACCGTCAGCCCCTGGTTTGTGCAAATGAAGACGGCGGCAGCCAACTGGCTGATCGACCGGGATGCCTTCCTGCTGCTCCAGGATAACGCCCCCTGGTGGCTGCTCACCCACTACCCGGAGGTGGGGGATGTATTTACCTGGCTCGACGGCCTGTGCATCCTGGCCTACATTCTGGGGGGTGGCGCCCTCCTCGGCACCGGCCTGGTGGCTGGCATCGCCCTGGCGGCGCGCCTCACCGGCAGCCCTGCATTGCCCTGGCGACGCCTGGCCCTGGGACTGGTGCCCCTGGGCGGCGTGAATGTCTTCCTCGGCCTGTCCATGCTCACCATCACCCTGCTCAAGGCCGAGGGACTGATCATGCCCTGGGTGCCGACCGCACGCAGCATTCTGCTCGCCCTGGGACTGGGCGGATCGGCCTGGCTCGGGCTGCGCCTGATCCTGCAGGCCACCCCGTCCTGGCCCCGCCGCCTCGCCGCCCTGGCGGCCTATGGTCTGCCCCTGACGCTGATCGGGCTCAACTGGCTCCTGGTGTTTTTCATCTGGTAACGAGCAGGTTAAGTACCAAGAAAAAGGCGAGGGAATAAGCCCTCGCCTTTTCTTGGTTCAGCAGAAGACAGAACTCAGGCGGCGTCGAAGCCCGCATCCTCCACCGCATCCTTCAGGGCCGCCAGATCGACCTGGGCCGGATCGAAACTAACCTGGGCCTCCCCCGCCTCCAGGGAAACCTGAACCGCACTGACGCCCGGCAATTGGGAGAGCACACCGGTGACGGAAGCCACGCACTTCTGGCAGCTCATGCCGCCGACTTTGATGATCGTTTTTTCCATGACAACTCCTCGGTTGAAATTCAGCGATCCTTGGGCTGCCAGCGGCGCAGCAACAGGGAATTGCTCACCACCGAGACCGAGCTCATGGCCATGGCGGCCCCCGCCACCACCGGGTTGAGCAGGCCAAACGCGGCCAGCGGTATGCCCAGGACGTTGTAGATAAAGGCAAAGAACAGGTTCTGCCGGATCTTGGCAAGGGTGGCCCGGGACAGGGCGATGGCGTGGGCCACGCCGAGCAGGTCGCTCTTCACCAGGGTCAGGTCCGCCGCCTCAACCGCGGCATCGGAACCGGCGCCCATGGCGAAGCTCACGTCCGCCGCCGCCAGGGCGGGGGCATCGTTGATGCCGTCGCCGGCCATGGCCACCAGCACACCGCCGACCTTGAGCTTCTGCACCGCTGCCGCCTTGTCGCCAGGCAGCACTTCCGCCTCGAACTGGTCGATACCCGCAGCCTGGGCGATGGCCGCCGCCGTGGCTCGGTTATCGCCGGTCAGCATAACCACTTTGACCCCCATGGCCTGAAGCCGTGCCACCGCCGCCCGGGAACTTTCCCGCAGGGGATCGGCGATGGCGATGAGACCCAGCACCGCCGGTGCGGTCTGACCCGGTTCCGCCAGCACCACCACGGTCTTGCCCTGGGCCTGGAGGCCTGACAGGACGCCACTCTCCACCATCGCCCCCTGGGAAAGCAGCCAGGACGGGCTCCCCAGGAGAAGCTGCCGACCAGCGACCGTCCCCTGGACACCGTGGCCTGCCACGGCCTGGAAGTCGCTCACTGCCTGTAGCTGCAGCTTGGCCTCCTGGAGATCGGCCAGGATGGCCCGTGCCAGGGGATGTTCCGAGCCCTGCTCCAGGGCAGCAGCCAGGGCCAGCACCTCGTCCTTGGTCGCGCCTTGGGGAACGATATCGGTCACGGCGGGCTCGCCCCGGGTCAGGGTGCCGGTCTTGTCCACCGCCAGCACCTTGATCTTTTCCGCCCGCTCCAGAGCCTCCGCGTTTTTCACCAGGATACCGGCAGCAGCCCCTCGGCCGGTGCCGACCATGATCGCAGTGGGCGTGGCCAGCCCCAGGGCGCAGGGGCAGGCGATGACCAGCACCGCCACCGCATTGACCAGGGCCAGAGTGAAGTCGCCACCCAGCCACCACCACAGGCCGAAGGTGACCAGGGCGATGGCGCAGACCACCGGCACGAAAATGGCAGAAATTTCATCCGCCAGGCGCTGCACCGGCGCCTTGGAACCCTGGGCCTCGGCCACTAGGCGGATGATGCCGGCCAGCAGGGTGTGTTC